>JAGAAA010000017.1 GCA_017615495.1 Clostridia bacterium | reverse complement strand
ATCCGCTACGAAGAACAACACGTCTCCCTTCTCCGCGTTTGCGGCGGAGAGGATGGCGTCCAAAGAACCTTCCTTCAAAAATTTGGCGAAGGAGGAGGTCACGCCCTCGTCCTTGATGGCAAGCCAGGCAAGGCCTTTTGCGCCGTAATCCTTGACGAATTCGGTAAGTTTGTCGATCTCCTTGCGGCTGTACTTGGCGGCAAGACCTTTTGCGTTGATGAACTTTACCTTGTTACCGGCGGCGACGGTGCTTTCAAAGACCGAGAAACCGCAATCCTTAACGACGTCGGAGGCGTCTTGCAGTTCAAGCCCAAAACGGGTATCCGGCTTATCCGAGCCAAAGCGATCCATCGCCTCCGCATAGGGCATACGGCGAAGCTTTTCGGGCAGTTTTACGCCGATGAGCTTATCGAACACTTCGCGGATCAACCCTTCGGCGACCCCCATTACGTCCTCGCAATCGGCATAGCTCATTTCCATATCGATCTGCGTGAATTCGGGCTGACGGTTGGCGCGAAGGTCCTCGTCGCGGAAGCACTTTGCGATCTGATAATAACGGTCAAAACCCGCGATCATCAAAAGTTGCTTATAAATCTGCGGAGATTGCGGCAAGGCGTAAAATTCGCCGTGGTGCACCCTGCTGGGCACCAAATAGTCACGCGCGCCTTCGGGAGTGGAACGACCGAGGCAAGGCGTGTCGATATCCAAGAAGCCTTGCGCGCCCATATAAGCATGCACGAGGTGGCAAAGCTTGGAACGCATTTGGATGTTGGCTTGCAAGCTGCCGCGGCGCAAGTCAAGGTAACGATACTTCAAGCGAGTGACCTCGCCCACTTCCGCAAGCTCGGAGATCACAAAGGGCGGGACGTCCGCTTCGGAGAGAATATCGAGGCTTTCCGCCGAAAGCTCCACCTCACCGGACGGAAGATTGCGATTGATGTTCTTTTCCCCGCGGGAGCGGATGACGCCCGTGACCGCCACGACAAACTCGTTGCGAAGCTTTACCGCCTTTTGAAAGACTTCTTCGCCGCAGGCTCCTTCTTCGAAGGAGATCTGCAAAATGCCGGTACGATCGCGCAGGTCGGCAAAAATCAAATTGCCGAGGTTGCGGTACTTACCGATGAAACCGAGCACGGTAACACGGCTGCCGATGTCACTTGCGGAAAACTCCGCGCACATTTTTGTTCTTTTGCTGAGATAATCCATATTCAACCCTTCTTTTTTTCGGTAATATAATTTGCAAGATTATTGATCTCGACGGTCTCTTCACTGCCGTCCGCCATTTTTTTGACGTTGACTTTGCCTTCCTTGATCTCGGTTTCACCGATGACCACGGTGAATTTAGCGGAAAGCTTGTCCGAAAGCTTCATTTGCGACTTTAAGCCGCGGTTCATCGTATCGCACTCGGCGTTGACGCCCATTTCACGAAGTTTTACGGTCAAAAGGAAAGCTTCGTCCGCCGCGCCCACGTTGGCGATAAACAGATCGGGCGAAGGCACTTCGCCAAAGGACGCCCCCACGGAAGCCATCGTGAGCACCAACCTTTCGATGCCCATACCGAAGCCGACCGCCGGGCAAGGCTTGCCGCCCATCTGTTCGACCAAATTGTTGTATCTGCCGCCGCCGCAAACGGTGGATTTTGCGCCGATGTTATCCACGACGAACTCAAAAACCGTCTTGGTGTAATAGTCAAGCCCACGCACGATCTTGTCGTCCACGGAATAAGGGATGCCTGCCTTTTCAAGGAGGTTTTTGACGCCCTCGTGATGACGGGCGCAATCTTCGCAAAGGTAATCCAACACGGAAGGAGCGTTTGCCGCGATGGCAGCGCACTTCTCTTCCTTGCAGTCCAAGATGCGGAGCGGGTTTTTGCCAAGCCTTTCACGGCAAGTGGGACAGAGATCCTCTTCCTTGGACGCAAAGTACTTCTTCAACGCTTCGTTGTAATCCTTGCGGCACTTGGGGCAACCGATGCTGTTGATATGCAGTTCGGGCGCCGCGATGCCCAGGCGATGGAACAAGGTGCGCGCGATCATCATAACTTCGACGTCCTGCTGCGGCGTATCCGCGCCGTAGATCTCCACGCCAAATTGATGGTGCTCACGAAGACGTCCCGCTTGCGGTCTTTCATAACGGAAAACCGGGGTCTCGTAGTACATTTTGAGTGGTTGCGGCAACTGAGAAAGCCCGTTTTCGATGTAGCTTCTGACCACGCCCGCCGTGCCTTCCGGCTTCAGCGTAACGCTTCTGCCACCCTTATCTTCAAAGGTGTACATTTCCTTGTTGACGATGTCCGTCGTGTCCCCCACGCCGCGAAGGAAAAGTTCGGTATGCTCAAAGGTGGGCGTCGCGATCTTGTGCAGATTAAAAAGTCTTGCGACTTCCTTGATCTCGCTTTCGATCTTATCCCACTTGTAACTTTCCTGCGGCAGAAGGTCTTTTGTTCCTTTCATTATGTTGATCATTTTCTTCCCACCTTAAATGATATATCTTTTGAGATCCAAGTCCATATACGCGCCGGCAAGACGGCTGTCCACGTAGGCGCGGTCCACAACGAGCTCGACGGGTTCGCCGTGCGCTTCAAAGGAAACCTCGGTCAAGAGCTTTTCGATCAAAGAATGCAAGCGGCGCGCGCCGATGTTCTCGCTGTTGGTGTTTTCAAAGGAAGCGAGTTCCGCAATGCGGTCGATGGCTTCCTTGGTGAATTTGAGGTCAACGCCGTCCACTTTGAGAAGCGCGCTGTACATCTTCAAAAGCGCGTTGGACGGCTCGGTCAAGATGCGCACGAAATCCTCCTTGGTAAGGCTGTCCAGCGAAACCACGACGGGGAACCTGCCCTGCAATTCGGGGATCAAGTCCTTCACTTCCGAAACGTGGAACGCGCCCGCAGCGATGAACAAGATGAAATCGGTGCGGATGCTGCCGTATTTGGTGCTGACGGTGGAGCCTTCCACGATGGGAAGGATATCGCGCTGAACGCCCTCGCGGGAAACGTCCGGACCGCCGTGCGACGAGCCCACGCCCGCCCCCGCGATCTTGTCGATCTCGTCAATGAAGATGATGCCTTCCTGCTCGGCGCGGCGAAGCGCTTCGGCGTTGACGCTGTCCGAATCGATAAGTTTATCCGATTCTTCCATCACCAGCATACGCATTGCGTCTTTGACGTACAGTTTGCGCTTTTTCTTATGGCCGCCGCCGCTCATTTGTTTAAAGATGTCGCCAAGGTTGATCTCCGCGCCCTGTCCGTTTGAAGTCATTTGGAGCGACTTGGGGGGCTCGGAAACTTCGATCTCCACCTGCATTTCGTCAAGTTTGCCGTCCACGAGTTCCTCCGAGATGGACTCGGCAAGTTGCGCCTCGGGCACATCGGGCGAAAGTTCCTTACGAATGGGCATGATCACTTTGACCAGCTTATCCACCGCGGCTTTGGTGGCGCGGGGCTTGAGTTCCTCGTAACGCTCTTCGCGCACCAAACGGATGGCGGCTTCCACGAGGTCACGCACCATCGATTCCACGTCGCGGCCGACGTAACCCACTTCGGTAAACTTGGTGGCTTCCACCTTGACCAAAGGCGCCTTGACCAGCTTTGCCAAACGACGGGCGATCTCGGTCTTACCCACGCCGGTGGGGCCCTTCATGATGATGTTTTTGGGAGTGATCTCCTCCCTCGTCTTATCGTCCAAACGACTGCGACGATAACGGTTGCGCAAAGCGACGGCTACGCTCTTTTTCGCCTCCGCCTGCCCGATGATATACTTATCCAGTTCCGCAACGATCTCACGCGGGGTATACAGTTCCATCACAGCACCTCCACAGTCAAATTCTCGTTGGTGAAAACGCAAAGTTCGGATGCGATCTTCATCGCCCTCCTTGCGATCTCTTCCGCGCCGATGCCCGGAATGTCGTAAAGGGCGCGCGCCGCCGCCAAAGCGTAATTGCCGCCGCTACCGATGGCGCAAACGCCGGAATCGGGGTCGATGACTTCGCCCGTGCCGGACAAAACGAGAAGGTTGTCCTTATCCGCCGCGATCAGCATCGCTTGCAATTGGCGCGGCATTTTGTCGTTGCGCCACAGCTCCGCAAGCTCCACCGCGCTGCGCATCAGGTTGCCGCTGAACTTTTGAAGCATTTTTTCGAATTTTTCGCTCAAAGAAAAGGCGTCGGAAACGCTACCCGCAAACCCGACGACAACCTTGCCGCCGTAAATGCGCTTGACTTTGACCGCATTGGCTTTGAAGACTACGCTCTCACCCATCGTGACCTGTCCGTCGCCGGCGATCACAGTGACGCCGTCCTTTTTGACGGCGCAGATCGTTGTGCCTTTAAACTCCATAATTCACTCCTTTAACGCACGCTCGTACTCGGCGGCGTATATTGTCATATCGTTGATCGCGCGTTCGGCGTATGCGGCTTTACGCGCAAGTTTATCCTTTATCTTCTTTTCGGGCGGGGGCAAGATGCCGAAGTTTGCGTTCATCGGCTGGAAGTCGCGGTTTTCGGCGGAGACGTACGCCGTCAAAGCCCCCATGATGGTGGTTGCGGGCAATACGGGGAAATCCTTCCCTTTTAACCTCGCCGCCATCGACAGCCCGGCGATCATGCCGCTCATCGCGCTTTCCATATAGCCTTCCACGCCCGAAAGTTGCCCCGCGACGTAAAGGTTTTCGCGCCCCTTTACGCGAAACTCGCGGTCAATGACCTTGGGCGCGTTGATGAAGGTGTTTCGATGCATCACGCCGTATCGCACGAATTCCGCGTCACGAAGCGCCGGAATGAGCCCGAACACTCGTTTTTGCTCCGGGAAGGTAAGCCCCGTTTGGAAGCCGACGAGGTTGTACAGGTCGCCCGAAACGTTTTCCTTCCTGAGTTGCAGGACGGCGTAATATCTTTCGCCCGTGACGGGGTGACGAAGCCCCACCGGACGCAACGGGCCGAAGCGCAGGGAATCCACCCCGCTTTCCGCGATCACTTCGACGGGCATACACCCTTCGAAATAATTGCCCGCCACCTCTTGCCGCGCGCGCTCCGCGTGTACGAGCGCGTCGTAAAAGGCGAGGTATTCCTCCTTGTTCATCGGCGCGTTTAAGTAATCCACGTCCTCGCTTTTGTAGCGAGAAGCGAAAAACGCCTTGTCGTAATCGATGCTTTCCGCCGTCACGATGGGGGCAGCCGCGTCGAAGAAGTTTAAGTATTCCTCCCCCGTCAGTCCCTTGATACAGCGCGCCATCGCGTCACTGGTCAAAGGGCCTGTCGCAATGATTTGCGGAACGCCTTCTTCAATGGAGGAGACCTCCTCCCTGATGAGGCTAAAGCCCTCAAAGGACCGCAGGATGCGTTCCACCTCTTTTGAAAAGGTCTCGCGCTCCACGCCGAGGGCGCCGCCGCAAGGGACGCGCGCTTGTTCCGCCGCCTGCAACACCACGCTGCCAAAGCACTTCATCTCCGCTTTCAAAGCGCCGCTTGCCGTGTTGGCAACTTCGCTTTTGAGACTGTTGGAGCAAACCAATTCCGCAAGGGAACCCGTTTTGTGCGCCGGGGTTTTTTTGAGGGGGCGCATCTCGTACATCTCGACTTCGAACCCGCGTTTCAGAAGAGCGTAAGCCGCTTCTGCGCCGGCAAGCCCGCCGCCGATCACCTTAACTTTCATTTTTCCTCTTCGTACTTGCAAGAGGTGCAGACGTAAATTGTCTTACCCTTGCTCTTTTTGACGATCATCGTGCTTTTGCACTTCGGGCAAAGGTGAGGCGCCGGAATATCCCAACTTGCGAATTTACAAGCAGGATAGCCGCTGCAACCATAGAAAACTTTGCCGGCTTTGCTGTGCTTTTTGAGGATATCCTTGCCGCACACGGGGCAAGTGCCCACCTTTTCCGCCCCGACGGACAAAATGTTCTTGCAAGTCGGATAATTGGGGCAAGCGAGGAACTTGCCGAAACGGCCTTCCTTGATGACCATCATCGCGCCGCACTTTTCGCAACGGACGTCTGAGACCTCCTCTTCCTTTTTGCCGGTGACGGCTGCGCCGTCGTGGAAGGCGTTTTTGACCTCCGCAATAAAGCCGGGGTAAAACTCGGCGATGAGGTCTTGCCACTTCCTTCCTTCTTCCACGTCGTCAAGTTCCTTTTCCATCTTGGCGGTGAACTTGAGGTCCATAATATCGGGGAAGTACTTGACGATGGCGTCGCAAACGGTTTCTCCGAGTTCGGTGGCTTTGAGGTTTTTACCTTCCTTTTCGGTGTATGCGCGCTTGGCGATGACACTGATAATGGAAGCGTAGGTGCTCGGTCTGCCGATGCCGTTTTCTTCCATCGCTTTGATCAAAGAACTTTCGGTATAGCGCTGCGGGGGCTTGGTGAACTTTTGTTCGTACTTAAGTTCCTTAAAATCCAACGCGTCGCCTTCGTTCAAGGAAGGAAGCAACGTGGATTCCTCCCCATCCTCCTCGTTGCCGTGCGAGCGGAAGTCGGCGTACGCGGCGGTAAAGCCCGCAAACTTAAGCGTTCTGCCCTGCACCTTAAAGCCAAACTTATGGCTGTCGCCGAGGGCGTTTAAGTGCACCTTCAAGGTGTCGTACTGCGCCGGCGCCATTTGGCTGGCGACAAAACGATCGTAAATGAGCTTATAAACCAAATAATGGTTGCGCGACAATTTGCCCTTCAAGGACTCGGGATCTTTTTCAAGCGAAATGGGACGGATGGCTTCGTGCGCGTCCTGCGCTTGCGCCTTGACCGCGAATTTGTTGGGGAACTTGGGATAATATTCCGCGCCGAACTTATCCACGATGTGCCTTTTTGCCGCCCAAACGGCGTCGTCCGCAACACGCACCGAGTCGGTACGGATGTAGGTGACCAAAGCGACGTGCCCTTCACCTTCGATCTCAAAGCCTTCGTAAAGTTGCTGCGCGATCTGCATGACCTGCGGCGCGCTCATTGAAAACTTGGTGGTCGCATCCTGTTGCAACGTACTGGTAGTAAAAGGAGGCATCGGCATCACTTTTTGCACGCTGCGCTTCACTTCGTCCACAACGTAAGGCTTGCCTTCGATTTGGGCAAGGAGCTTGTCAAGAGCCGCCTTGTTGGGGATCTTGAACTTCTTACCGTCCACGTCGGAAAAGAGCGCCTTAAAGGGATGCTTGCCTTTGAAAAGAGCGTGAAGCGTCCAGTATTCTTCCGGCTTAAAGGCCCGGATCTCGCGTTCCCTATCCACCACCATACGAAGCGCTGCCGATTGCACGCGACCTGCGGAAAGCCCCTTTTTGATCTTTCTGGAAATCACGGGAGAGATCTTATAACCCACGATACGGTCAAGCACGCGGCGCGCCTGCTGGGCGTCCACAAGGTTCTTGTTGATCTTGCGCGGCTTGGTAAGTGCGTTTTGCACCGCTTTTTTGGAGATCTCGTTAAACTCGATACGGATCTCATCATCGGGAAGAGAAAGCACGTTTTGAAGGTGCCAACTGATGGCTTCGCCCTCGCGGTCCGGGTCGGTTGCGAGATAGACTTGCTGGCTGTTTTTCAGCGTGGCCTTTAAGTTGGCTATCGTGCGTTGTTTGTCGTCCGAAATGACGTACTCCGGCTCGAAATGGTTGTCTACGTCCACGCCGAGACGCTTCTCGGGAAGGTCGCACACGTGTCCGCCCGATGCGAGCACGCGGTAGCCCTGTCCGAGGTACTTGCCGATGGTCTTTGCCTTAGATGGTGATTCTACGATTACTAACTTCATTGTTGCTCCGTTTTAGCGTTGCCGCTTTTTATATGCCGTAATAATTGCCGGGATACTTTTTGATGACGCCCAAGACCTCGAGTTTGGTCAAAGTTGCCATCAGATCCCCCATCGAGAGCCCCGTAAGTTCAAGGAGCTGCTCGAAATGTTTGTCTTCGTCTTGCAAGGCGGAATAGATCAAAACTTCTTCCGTCGTAAGTTGGTGCGGGTCGGGCGCCGCCTTCTCCGTCTTTTTGCCGTAATAGGACAAAACGTCGGAAGGATCGGTGGCGATCATGCACTGTGGATTGTGCAACATTTCGTTGGCGCCTTTGCTGGCGTTGCTGAAGATGTTGCCCGGGACGATGAAGACGTCCTTGCCCTGCTCCAAGGCGTCCGTCACGGTAATCAAGGTACCGCTTTTCTCTCCCGCTTCGGTGACGAGCACGCCTTGCGAAAGCGCGCTGATCACGCGGTTGCGGATGGGAAAGTGAAACGCGTGCGGCTCCGCCCCCGGAAAGAACTCCGAAACGAGCAGCCCGTTTTCCGCTATGCGGTCGTATAAGTCCTTATTTTCCGCCGGATAGACTTTGTCCACCCCACAACCGAGCACGGCGACGGTTTTTGCCCCGCTCTCCAGCGCTATACGATGCGCAATGGCATCCACGCCGCGCGCCAAACCGCTGACGACAACGAATCCCGCCTCGGCAAGCTCCTTGGCAAACAGCTCGGTGACGTCCCTGCCGTAGCGCGTGGGCGCTCTGGTGCCGACGATGGCAAGCGATTCTCCCTCAAGGAGCGAAACGTCCCCTCGGCAGAAAAGCGCGATGGGCGCATCCTCCAAGATCAACAGTTTTTCGGGGTAAGCGTCCTCTCCTTGAAAGAGAGCTACTGCGCCGATCTTTTCCATATAACGGAGGAACCGCTCTTCATCAAAACTTTCCGCAACGTCCGCGATCTTGTCGAAAACGCCGTCCCCGACCTTGCTGAGTTCCGCCGCAAAGCGCGCCGGGGTTTCAAACAATTCGGCAGGATGCTCGGCAAGCGCCAAGATGGTTTCCCTTTGACGGTGCCCGAGCGATTCGATGGAAAGCAATTTGAGAATTGCGATTTGGTCCTTCGTGTACTTTTTCATCAGCTGAAATACTTCCTATCCAGCGAGCGATACTGTATTGCTTCGGCAACGTGCGCCGTTTCGATGTCCTTCTTGCCTTCGAGGTCGGCGATGGTGCGCGCCACCTTCAGGATGCGGAAGCTTGCCCTTGCGGAAAGCGCCAATTTGCGGAACGCCGTCTCCATCATGTCTTCCGCTTCGACGGGGATCTTGCAGTATTGCTTGATCAAGCGGTTGTTCATATCGGAGTTGGTGAAGATGGGCTTCTTTTGGAAGCGCTCGCGCTGGATCTCGCGGGCGCGCATAACGCGCTCTTTGACCACGGCGCTCGTTTCTTCCTCCGCGGGAGAACGCAGGTCTGCAAATTCAACGGAATCCACTTCGACTTGAATGTCGATCCTGTCAAGCAGCGGCCCGGACAACCGGTTCAGATAGCGGCGAATGGCTTGCGGCGTGCAAGTGCATATCTGCTTTTTGGAACCGAAGTTGCCGCACGGGCAAGGGTTCATGCTGCCGATCAACATAAAGTTTGCCGGATACTTGACGGTTTGCTGCACGCGGGTAACGGTGATCTCGCCGTCCTCAAGCGGCTGACGCAAAGTCTCAAGGGCTTGACGCTTGTACTCCGGCACCTCGTCCAAGAACAAAACGCCGGCGTTTGCGAGCGAAACTTCGCCCGGCTTTGCCTTGTTGCCGCCGCCGACGAGAGCGGGGATGGTGGCGGTATGGTGCGGCGTACGGAAGGGACGCTGGGTAACGATGCCCTTCTTTTCATCCAAAAGCCCGGCGATGCTGTAAACCTTGGTGACTTCGATGGCTTCCTCAAAGGTGAGGTCAGGCATGATGCCCGTAACGCACTTGGCAAGCATGCTTTTGCCCGCGCCCGGAGGCCCGATCAAAAGGATGTTGTGCCCGCCTGCGACGGCGATCTCCATCGCGCGTTTGGCGGTGCGCTGACCCTTTACGTCCGAGAAGTCAAGGTCGTAACGCTCCTCCTTCATCGCCTCCGAAAAGGTGCGGTATTGAACGGGCTGCAAATCGCTTTCCCCACCCAAAAACTCGCAAACTTCCTTAAGCGTGTGAGCGCAATACGCCTCGATGCCTTGTATGTAACTTGCCTCGGCGGCGTTTTCCGCCGGGATGATAAACTTTTTGTAACCCTGTTGCAAGCCCGAGATCAAAATGGCGATCAAACCGTTGATCGGACGAAGCACGCCGTCCAGCGAAAGTTCGCCGAGGATCACGTAATCTTTATACGTGGAGGAAAACACCTGCCCCGAAGCCACGAGGACGCCCACCGCAATGGGAAGATCAAACAAAGAACCTTCCTTTTTGGTATCCGCAGGCGCAAGGTTTACGATGACGCGTTTGACGGGAAAATGATAACCGCTGTTTTTGATGGAAGAGGTTACCCTTTCCGCCGATTCCTTGATGGCAGTATCGGGGAGACCGATGATCTCCACTTTGGGAAGACCGGCGTTGATATCGATCTCAATATCGACCTTGTAGCCGATCAGCCCATCCAAAGAAAAACTATTGACCTTTGACAGCATCGTTATCCTCCGTTTGCTCCTTCTTCTTAAACAGAGAGGGAAGCGTCTTGGTAAAGAATGCGGCGACGGCAAGCGCGGCGGTTTTAATGACGGACCACGCATGCTTGAAATAATTGCCTTCGACGATCACAACGCCTTTGACGTCTTCTTTGACGCAGATCGAATAAACAATGTAGCCGAAATACCCAAGAAGGAGGAGATTTGCGACAGAGAAAATGATAAGGACGGGGTCGCCGGCGGTCATCAGGATAAGACCGCTGTTTTCCCCTGCTCCGAAGTAGCCGCCAATGGTCATTGCGTACGACGTGTTAAGAAGCGTGGTCAAGGACAGCCCGCCGAAGAGTTTCAAAACTCTGCGGTCGCCCGTGATCATGCCGTAAACGAGAAGCAAGGCAAGCGCGGGATAAATCAAGAGGATATCCACCGCGGAGGTCATCACGAAGGTGAAGACGAAGGTAAAGGCGGAAAGAAGGATCAAATCCAACCTGCTTCTGGACTTGAAGAAGGCAAGGATGGTCGCCACCATCATCAAACCGACGAGAATGCCGTTGAAGACGTAAGAAGCAACGTTTGCCTTAGCCGCGCCCAAGCCGAACAAACCGTAGATCGAAAAAGCGTTCTCGGTGAAGCCGGTGTGCGCGAGGAAGGCTTGGCAATACCTCGAAACCACGATGAACGGATGCCCCGCCGTAAAGTGCGAAAGGATGAAGGGGATGGAGATCAAATACATCACGATGATGGAAGAAGTCAACGTAATGGAAATGCCCATTTTGTAGTCGTCCGACTTGAAGAAGACGTAAACGAGGTACGCAAGGAAAAGCGGCGCCAAAAGCAACGCTTCGGTCGAGAACAAAAGCGCGACCGAGAAGTAAATGATGGAAGCGACGTACTTCCTATCCAAGATGGACATCAAGGAGAGAAGCAGGAAGAGCACGCCGAGCGACGCATAAGCGCCCCACCCCGCGGAGAGGAAGAAGAACGTAGGCACGATGGCGTACGCCCCCGCAAAGATGGCGGAGATGTATTGGTTGTATTTGCGGTTGGCAAGATAGTAGATGAGGAACACGACCACGAGGTCGGCAAGGACCGCCGGGATCTTTACGAAAATGGCGAAGCCCATACCGCCCATGACGAGCTTGAGCGGCGAAGCAAGCAGCCCCATCACCCACAAAACGTACAACGAACCGATCGGCATCAAAACCTTGGTGTTGAAGTAATACTTTGCCGCGCCGAGGTCCACAAGACCGGTCGCGGTGCTGACGTAACCGTCAACGGAACTGCCGCCATAAACGAAGTTGATCACGATCAAACGCACGGCGAAAGCGACAAGTTCACAAATGAGAAGGATAAAGGCGGAACTCTTGAAGAAAGACACGGGGCGGTTTTGCGCTTCCTGCGTAAGGAACGCGCCCTTTTTGCCCATCATCGTGCGGAACGCCGCATACCCTGCGAAGAGGCACAGCGCGCCAAGCACGGAAGTAAGGATCATAAAGAGCTTGCCTTCTTTGTTGGTGTTGTAGTTTGCGTTGAAGGTGACGGGCTCGTCCGAACCGGGAAGATCGGTCACGATGGTGCCCTCGGGAGCGGTTTTGACCTTTACGAGAGAGACGGAGTCAAAATCTGCGGTACCGCTTGCCTTATAGCTTTCGGTACCCACACCGAAACGGATCAAAACGGAAGTGCGGTCGCCGCTGTTGAAATAAGTGCCGATGGTCTTCCACCCGTTGGTTTTGGACTTCTCCACCGCGTTGACGAGGGTGTAATCGGTGCCGACGGCAACGAAGGCGCCGCCAAGCGCGGAATCATTTGCCGAGATTGCCGAAGTGATGCGAACTTTTGCGGAAAGGTAGTAAAGGGAATTTCTTTCCACCGAAACGGTTTGCGTGTACCCGTTGTACTCGGACGCTTTGACCGTAAGATAATACTTGCCGACGATCTCCGCGTAATCGGAAGAGCCGATCGTCGAATTTACGGTGGGCGTCGAAGTATCGTCCGCTCCGGAAACGAGCGTCCAACCGTCTTTGGTATTTCCCTCAAAGGTACCGTTGGAAATGATCTCTTCGCCGAAATCGGAAGAGAACGTGGTCTTGCACGCCGTAAAGCACAGCGCGACCAAAAGCAAACATGCGATAACCAAAACAAACTTTTTCATGCTAATACCTCGCATAGTTAGTCAATCTTATTCTAAATACTTTAGAGGCTAATAATCAAGCGTTTGGCGAAATTTTATATTAAAATAATTTAGTATAAATAAAAACTAACCCGCGCACGCCCGCTTCAATAATAGCGAGCGAACGCGATATACGCGCGGTTCGGACAAAAAAAAAGCGCGAGGACCTTGCCTCGCGCTTGATCATTACTTCGCAGCCTTAACTTTGGCAGCCTTACCGGTGCGCCCTCTCATGTAGTAGAGCTTGGAGCGTCTGACCGAGCCCTTGCGGACGACTTGGATGCTTTCGATCTGCGGGGAATGAAGCATAAAGGTCTTTTCCACGCCGACGCCGTAAGAAATCTTACGAACGGTGAAGGTTTCGCTGATGCCGCCGCCACGACGCGCGATCACGAGGCCTTCGAAGGTCTGGGACTTGATCTCTTCCTTAACGGACTTATCCGCACGGGCGTTCTTGGACTTGTTGGCATCCGTACCGCCGCGGGTGATCTCTTTGAACTTGATGTGCACCTTGACGGTGTCACCGACGCTGAAAGAAGAAACGTTCTCTTTCATCGCCTCTTTGCCGATGGTTTCGATAATGGTATTCATGACTTTTCCTCCTAATTTTACTAAGTGTTCATACCGTTCCATGACGCAGAGGACCACCCGAAGTCTATGATATACTACCATAACAAGAGTGGGATTGCAAGCGTTTTTTGCGAGAAAAACGAGGAATCTCGGTTAAAAAGCGATTTTCAACGGTGAGGGAAAGTCCGTTTAGTAGCGCAGATACTTCGCGGCGTCATTGAGCGTGAAGGCGTTTTCGGTATGCCGCACCTCGCCGCAGAGCACCTCGACGACGTCGAACCGCACCGCTCTGTCGAGCATTCTGTTCTGTACGAGGAAATATCGTGCGGTGGTCGCGATCTTCCTGACCTTTTGGGGCGTGATCGCTTCGATGGGTTCGCCGTATGCGCGAGTCTCTCGCGCCTTGACTTCGACGAAGACGATGACGTCGCCGTCCGCCATCACGAGGTCGATCTCCCCCATCTTGGCGGCGTAGTTCTCCGAAAGCAAGCGGTAGCCTTTCTTCTCGAGATAGGAGCGCGCCGCGACCTCGCCGCGCGTCCAAACTTCGCGCTTATTCATCGACCGAAACGAAGTGCGTGATGAAGCTGCGGCGGTGGATCGGGCAAGGTCCATAGGTGCGGAGCGCCTCTATGTGATCCTTGGTGCCGTAGCCCTTGTGCTTGGCGAATCCGTACTCGGGATACAGGTT
>JAGAAA010000002.1 GCA_017615495.1 Clostridia bacterium | reverse complement strand
AGTGCGGATGGGTCACATCCAACCAGATCGAAGCCGCTCGTATCGCAATGACTCGTTTCACCAAGAGAGGCGGTCAAGTATGGATCGACATCTTCCCTCACAAGCCGGTGACCAAGAAGCCCGCCGAGACCAGAATGGGTAGTGGTAAGGGCTCGCCCGAATACTGGGTTGCGGTCGTCAAGCCGGGAAGAGTTATGTTTGAGATGGCGGGGATCGACATCGACGTCGCGAAGGAAGCTTTGAGACTTGCTTCGCACAAGTTGCCCGTCAAGTCTAAAATCGTTGTGAAGGAAACTCCCGTAGCAGCGGAAGGCGGTGAAGAATAATGAAAGCCAAGAAGTATATGGAAATGAGTACGGTCGAGCTCGATAAGGAGCTTGCCAAATTGAAGTCGCAGCTCTTCAATCTTCGTTTTCAACACGCCGCAGGGCAGTTGACGAATAACGCTGCGCTCAAAAATTGCAGACGCGACATCGCGAGAGTAAACACCATACTTCGTCGCAGAGAGCTCCTTGAGAAGGCTGCGAAGTAGGGAGGTAAGATATGGAAGCAGTAGAAAGAAATTTGAGAAAGAGCAGGGTCGGCATCGTCGTCAGCGACAAGATGGAAAAAACCATCGTCGTTGCGGTCGAAGTCAAGTATAAGCACCCTCTCTACAAGAAGACCGTTCGCGTCACCAACAAGTACAAGGTGCACGATGAAGAAAACGCCGCTCGTATCGGCGACACCGTTGAGATCACCGAGACTCGTCCCCTCAGCAAGGATAAGCGCTGGAGACTTGTCGAGATCCTCAGCAGGGCGAAGTAAGGAGGCAGCGAGATATGATACAACCGCAAACAAGATTGGTAGTGGCGGACAACACCGGTGCCAAAGAGATCATGTGTATCAAAGTGCTGGGCGGCTCGTTCAGAAAGTTCGGTAACATCGGCGACGTGATCGTCGCTTCCGTGAAGACCGCAACTCCGGGCGGTACGGTCAAGAAAGGTGACGTCGTTAAGGCGGTCATCGTCAGATCCGTGCGCGGCATCGGCAGGAGAGACGGCTCCCACATCCGCTTCGACGAGAACGCTGCAGTTATCATCGACAATCAAAAACAGCCCCGCGGCACCCGTATCTTTGGGCCGATCGCGAGAGAGCTCAGGGATAAGGATTACATGAAGATCATTTCCCTCGCTCCCGAAGTGCTGTAAGGAGGACGTTATGGAGATTAAGAAAGGCGATACCGTAGTGATACTCACCGGTAAAGATAAAGGCAAGAAGGGCGCCGTCATCAAGGCGAGCCCCGCCGACAAGAAAGTCGTTGTGGAAGGTCTCAACATGGTGACCAAGCACGTGAAGCCGAGAGGCGCAAACCAACCCGGCGGCAAAGTGGATCAACCCGCGGCGATCGACGTTTCCAACGTGATGCTCGTTTGCCCGGTGTGCGGCAAGGCTACCAAAGTGGCTCATGAGATCGCTGACGGCAAGAACGTTCGTAAGTGCAAGAAGTGCGGCGCAGTCCTCGACGGCAAGGCTGTCCAAAAGAAGGCGACCGCAAAGAAAGCCACCGCGAAAAAGAGCGTGAAGAAAGCCGACGCGGAACTCCCCGTGGAGGAAGCCCCGGCGACCGAAAAGCCCGCTCCCAAGAAGGCCGTAAGAAAGACTGCGGCCAAGAAGTCGGCTGAATAATGGAGGAAAAGCGTCATGGCAGATAAGAAAAAGACCGCAGCCGCTGCGGATAACACCAAAAGAGAATACAGACTGAAGACGTTGTACACCGAAAAGGTCGTGCCCGCTCTGATGGCTAAATTCAATTACAGCAACATCAACGAAGTGCCCAAGCTTGAGAAAATCGTTTTGAACATGGGTCTCGGCGACGAGAAGGACAACTCCAAGAGCTTCCAACTCGCCGTTGAAGAGCTTAAGCTCATCAGCGGACAAAAGCCCATCGTTACCAAGGCGAAGAAGAGCGTGGCTAACTTCAAAGTCAGGGAAGGTCAAAACATCGGCGCCAAGGTTACCCTTCGTGCCGGCAAGATGTACGACTTCCTCGATAAGCTTATGAGCATCGTTCTCCCCCGCGTGAGGGACTTCAAGGGCGTACCTACCAAGTCCTTCGACGGCAGAGGCAACTATGCGATGGGCCTCAAAGAGCAACTCATCTTCCCGGAGATCTCCTACGATCAGGTCGAGAAGACGAGAGGTCTCGATATATGCGTAGTCACCACGGCAAAGACGGACGAAGAAGCTAAGGAACTCCTTGCGCTTCTCGGGATGCCCTTTGCGCGTTAACGGAGGTAGAAAGAATGGCAAGAACCGCTCTTAAAAATAAGCAGAAACGGACTCAGAAGTTCTCCACTCGCGAGTACACGAGATGCTCCATTTGCGGCAGACCGCACGCTGTCCTCAAGAAGTACGGCATTTGCAGGGTTTGCTTCAGAGAGCTCGCGTACAAGGGTCAGATCCCCGGCGTGAAGAAGTCGAGTTGGTAATAAGGAGGAAATAGATATGGTAGTGACCGATCCTATTGCGGATATGCTCACGAGAATAAGGAATGCCCTTACCTCGAAGCATGCCGACGTCAAGATCCCCACTTCTAAGGTGAAATCCGCCATCGCGGACATCCTCTTGGAGGAGGGATATATCGAATCCGTCGAAAAAGTTGAAGACGGTGTGAACAGTTACTTGAACATTACTTTGAAGTACGGCTCGGGCAAAAGCGTTATCAACGGTTTGAAGCGCGTCAGCAAGCCCGGCCTCAGAGTGTACGCAAATTGCGAGGAGCTCCCCAAGGTTCTTGGTGGCCTCGGCATTGCGATCATCTCCACTTCGAAGGGTATTATGACGGACAAAAAGGCTCGCCTTGCCAACGTTGGCGGCGAAGTCATGGCGTACGTCTGGTAAGGGAGGTAGAAGAATGTCAAGAATCGGAAGACTTCCCGTTGAAATTCCCGCAGGCGTGACCGTCACGCTCGGCGAGAACAATTTGGTTACGGTGAAAGGCCCCCTCGGCACGATCTCCCGCACCATGCATCCCACTTCGACCATTCAGATCGATGGCAATCGCCTCCACGTCGGTCGTCCCGATGACACCAAGGAGAACAAGGCGATCCACGGGCTTACCCGCGTTTTGATCAACAACATGGTCGTGGGCGTCACCAAGGGCTTTAGCAAGACCCTCGTCGTAAACGGCGTCGGTTACAAAGTCGGCGTCGAAGGCAACAAAGTCGTCTTCAACGTGGGCTTCTCCCACAGCGTGCCCGTTCAGATCCCCGACGGCATCAAAGCAAAGGCGGAAAACGGCCTCGAGCTTACCGTCACCGGTATCGATAAGGAACTCGTCGGACAGTTTGCGGCAAACCTCCGCGACATCAAGAGACCCGATCCCTATCACATTTACGGCATCCGTTATAAGGATGAAGTCATCGTGAAGAAGGTCGGTAAGACTGCGGGTAAATAAAGGAGTGAACTGAAATGATTACGAAGATTGATAAGAATTCCGAGAGGATCAAGAGGCATAAGCGCATCAGAAATAAGATAAGCGGCACGCCGGAGCGTCCCCGTTTGTCCGTTTTCAGAAGCACTAATCACATCTACGCGCAGATCATCGACGACGTGAACGGCGTCACCCTTGCGGCTGCTTCCACGGTGGAAAAGACCATCGCCGAAGCGGTGAAGGAGATGACCAAGAGCGAACAGGCCAAGTACGTTGGCGGCGAAATCGGCCGTCGTGCCCTCGAGAAGGGAGTCAAAACTGTCGTGTTTGACAGAAGCGGCTACCTTTACATGGGCCGTCTTGAGGCTCTTGCCGAAGGCGCAAGAGAAGCCGGTTTGCAGTTCTAAGGAGGTACAGTATGGCAAGGCGTGATGACAAATTCAATAAAGACAGAGAAGTAAAGGACGGGTTCGACAAGGTTACGATCGCAATGAACCGCGTTACCAAGGTCGTCAAGGGTGGTAGGACGATGCGTCAAGCCGCTTTGATCGTCGTTGGTGACAAAAACGGTCAGGTCGGCCTCGGCATGGGCAAAGCCGCCGAAGCTACCGACGCGATCGAAAAGGCAACGACCGCCGCGAAGAACAGCTTGATCAAAGTTCCGATGGTCGGCACGACCATCCCGCACCAGATCACCGGCATCTTCGGTCGCGGCAAAGTGCTTTTGATGCCTGCCGAAGTCGGTACCGGCGTTATCGCCGGCGGTCCCGTGCGTGCCGTTTTGGAAATGGCAGGCATCCAGGATATCCGCACCAAGGCGATCGGCACCAACAACCCCATCAACTGCGCTAAGGCGACGATGAACGGTCTTTCCCGTTTGATGACCGCCGAGCAGATCGCGGCTCTCCGCGGCAAGACCGTTGAGGAGATCCTCGGTAAGGAGGAACAAAAGTAATGGCTAAGATCAAAGTTACTTTGGTAAAGAGCACGATCGGCGCGCTCGAGAAACAGAAGGCGAACGTGGCTGCGCTCGGGCTGCACAAAGTTGGCAGCTTTAAGGTGCATGAGGACAATGCGACCACGCGCGGCATGATTAAGGTAGTCTCTCATCTCGTTAAAGTTGAGAATGCCGACTGAGGAGGTAAACACTATGAAATTGCATACTATTGCTCCCGCTGTGGGTTCCAAAACGGACGCGAAGAGACTCGGCAGAGGTATCGGCTCCGGTCTCGGCAAGACGTCGGGTAAGGGACACAAGGGACAGTGGGCCAGAAGCGGCGGCGGTGTTCGTCCCGGTTTCGAGGGTGGACAGATGCCCTTGACGAGACGTCTCCCGAAACGCGGCTTCACCAACATCTTTAAGAAAGAGTACAACATCGTCAATCTTTGGGACCTTGAGTGCTTTGAGGCAAACGCTGTGATCAACGAGGAAGTTCTCCTCGCCACCGGCATCCTCAGCAAGGCGCAACCCTATGGTCTTAAGGTCCTCGGCGGCGGCGAGATCACCAAGCCGCTCACCGTGCAAGCTGCTTACGTGACCGCGACCGCTAAGGAAGCGATCGAAAAGGCAGGCGGCAAAGTAGAGGTGCTCTGATGTTAACTACGCTGATAAATGCCTTCAAAGAGAAGGAAATACGAAAGAAAATGCTGTTAACGCTCCTGATGCTGTTGATCTTCAGGCTGGGATGTTTCATCCCCGTGCCGGGCATCGCATCGGGCAGCTTCCAGAGCCTCGCATCGAACGACTTCTTCAGCATAATGTCCACGATCACGGGCGGATCGCTCCAAAACGGGACATTGTTCGCATTGGGTATCATTCCATTTATCAACGCATTCATTATCATGCAGCTTTTGACGCTCGTTATCCCGCCCCTCGACAGGCTTTCCAAGCAGGGTGAGGACGGCAGGAAGAAGATCACGCAGATCACGCGCTATATGGCGATCGTGCTCGCGGTCATCCAGGGCGTCGGTATCTGCCTCGGCTGGGGCAAAAACATGTTTGACGCGACCTTCGGGTCCACCTCGCTTTCGATGGCGCTCGTCATCATCATGTTCGTAGGCGGTAGCTGCCTCGTCATGTGGATCGCCGATAGGATCACCGAATACGGCGTCGGCAACGGTACGTCCCTCATCATCTTCGTGGGCATCCTCGCTTCGGCGGGTCAGTCCCTCGTCGGTGCTTTCAAAAACATCGGCAACGGCGACGTCGCGAAGAACGTGTGGCTCATTATCGCATTCCTCATCGTCGTGCTGTTCGTCTTCGTGTTCATCATCTTCGTGGATCTCGCGGAGAGAAAGATCACGATCCAGTACGCAAAGCAGGTCAAGGGCAACAAGATGTACGGCGGTCAATCCACGCACATCCCGATGAAGGTCAACGCCAGCGGCGTTATGCCTATCATCTTCGCTTCTTCCTTCCTGATGTTCCCGCAAATGATCGCCAGCTTCTGGCCGACCAGCGCGTTCTATCAGTGGTGGGCTAAGTGGCTTGGCATCGGCACCCCGATCTATATCGCGGTCATGTGCCTCCTGATCTTGTTCTTCAGCTTCTTCTATTCGCAGATCCAATTCAATCCCGAGGAGATCAGCAAGAACATTCAGCAGAACGGCGGCTACATTCCGGGCATCAGACCGGGCAGACCCACGGCGGATTTCTTGAAGAAGATCAACAACAGGATCACCCTTTTCGGTGCGATCTTCCTTGCGGTCATCGCGCTTGTTCCGAGCGTGGTCTTCAAGTTTATCGGTCAGGAAAACGGACTTGCCAACAGCTTTAGCGCAACCGGTCTTTTGATCGTTGTCAGCGTGGCGATGGAGTTTGACACCCAGCTGCAGAATCAGTTGATGATGAAGCACTACAAGGGCTTCTTGAAGTAATATGAAAATTATTTTTCTCGGAGCACCCGGCAGCGGGAAAGGCACGCATGCAACTCGCGTTAAGACCGAGCTTGGCATTCCGCACATTTCCACGGGAGATATCTTCCGTGAGAACATCAAAGGCGGAACCCCCCTCGGCGTCCTTGCGAAGAGTTATATCGACAAAGGCGCGCTCGTGCCCGATGACGTGGTGATCAAGATCGTGGAGGATAGGCTTTCAAGAGAGGACTGCAAAAACGGTTTTATCTTGGACGGCTTCCCCCGCACGATCTATCAAGCGGAAGCGCTCAAGAAGATCGCGACCATCGACGTGGTCATCAACCTCGTCGTAGATGATGAAGCGATCGTAAAGAGAGTTGCCGGCAGACGCATGTGCCGTTGCGGCGAAACGTATAACGTTGCGTTCTTAAACGGCGCTACCACTTGCGCAAAGTGCGGCGCGGAGCTTTACCAGCGCGAAGACGACAAAGAAGAGACCGTCAAGAGTCGCTTAGAAGTCTACCACAAGGAGACCGCCCCCCTGATCGATTACTACAGGAAGGAAGGGCTCTTAAAAGACGTGGACGGCTCCCAGGGCATCGAAGCGGTTTACAACGATATCATGAAGGTGCTGAAATGATTTTTCTGAAGACGCCGGAACAAGTTAACGTGATGCGCAAAGCGAATTTGATCGTCCGCGACACGTTGCTGATGGTGGGTGACCGCATCAAAGCGGGCGTCACCACCGCCGAAGTGGACAGATGGGTCAAAGAGTACATTGAGTCAAGGGGGGCGAAACCTTCCTGTCTCGGGTACGAGGGGTACCCCGCAAGCACTTGCATTTCCATCGACGACGTCGTCGTGCACGGCATTCCGTCCCCCAAAACGTACATCGAAGAGGGGCAGATCGTAGGCGTGGACTTATGCGCCTATATCGACGGATACCACGGCGACAGCGCGCGCACCTTCCCCATCGGGAAAGTGCACAAGGACAAGCTTGACCTTGTGAAGACGGCGGAAGAAGCCTTCTTCGAAGGGATCAAAGGCATTACCGCCGCAAATAGGATCGGAGACATTTCTTCGGCGATACAAACGTACGTTGAAGGTAAAGGGTACTCGGTGGTCCGGGCGCTTACCGGACACGGCATCGGAAGAGAGATGCACGAAGACCCCGCCGTCCCCAACTACGGCGAGAAAGGCAGAGGCGTCCGCCTTCGCCCGGGTATGACCATTGCGGTCGAGCCGATGATCAACCTCGGCAGATACGACGTGTATACCGAGCGCGACGGCTGGACGGTCCGCACGAGGGATCATTCCCCTTCCGCGCACTACGAAAACACCGTAGTCGTGTGGGATGATGGGGTAGAGATCCTCACAATGTAGGAAAAATATGCAAAAAGAAGTATTCGTTGGCGATATAGTATATTCAAAGGCTGGACGAGACCGGGGAAAATGTTATATAATAGTCAGGTTAGACGACAAAGGATACGCCTTTGTGGCAAACGGAGAAGAAAAGACAGCCGCTGCCCCCAAGCGTAAGAACGTAAAACACCTTGACTTCTCCGGCGATAGGAACGACGTGATCGGAGACAAATTCCTTTCCGGGAAACAAGTTTTCGACAGCGAGATCAAAAGCGCGCTCCGGGCTTACTCGGGCAAATAAGGAGGTTCGTTTTGTCAAAGGAAGACGTAATTGAGGTTCAAGGAAAAGTCATAGAAGTGCTGCCTTACCAGTCTTACAGAGTCGAATTGGAAAAGAGCGGCGCGCAGATCATCGCCTACCCGTCCGGGAAGATGCGCATCAAGAGCATCAAGATCATTGAAGGCGATTCGGTAAAAGTGGAAATCAGCCCCTACGATTTGACCAAAGGTCGTATCGTTTGGCGAGACAAGAACTAATTGGGAGGAGAGTATGAAAGTTAGACCGTCGGTTAAACCCATGTGTGACAAGTGCAAGATCATTCGTCGTCACGGCAAAGTTATGGTTATTTGCTCCAAGAGCAAGAGCCATAAGCAGGTTCAGGGATAAGCATATCCTTTATTCAAACGAGGTGCGGCTGGACGAATTCATTCCAAATTACATTTC
The DNA here is from genome assembly GCA_017615495.1 of Clostridia bacterium. Lineage (GTDB taxonomy): Bacteria > Bacillota > Clostridia > Christensenellales > CAG-1252 > CAG-1252. The sequence continues at coordinate 5,464 of JAGAAA010000002.1, read as the reverse complement.
GTCCTCTCGAATGAGTAAATAAGATAAACATCAAAGATTAAATGGAGGTATTTTAATGGCTCGTATATCCGGTGTAGATTTGCCAAGAGAAAAAAGGCTTGAGATCGGTTTGACCTATATCTTCGGTATAGGCCTTGCGACTTCTCGCAAAATTTTGGCAGCGACAGGGATTAGCCCTGATATCAGGGTAAAGGATTTGGCAGAGAGCGATGTGGCTGTCTTGAGAGAGTACATCGAAAAGAATCTGCACGTTGAAGGCGACCTCAAGCGCGAGATCGATATGAACATCAAGAGATTGCGCGAGATCGGTTGCTATCGTGGCGTCCGCCACAGAAAGGGTCTTCCCGTGAGAGGACAAAGCAGCAAGAGGAACGCTCGCACCCGTAAGGGCCCGAGACGTACCGTCGGCCGTTCTAAGAAATAAGGGAGGGCTAGTGAGTTATGGCAGTTAAGAAAGGTGTTACTAAAAAGCGTAAGGACATTATGCGCGTAGACAGAGGTCAAGCGCATATCCAATGTTCTTTCAACAACACGATCGTTACGATCACCGACGTACAAGGGAACGCGATCAGCGCGTCCAGCTCGGGCAAGCTCGGGCTCCGCGGCAGCAAGAAGAGCACTCCCTATGCGGCGCAGATGGTCATGGAAGACGCGGCAAGAGTCGCCAAAGAGCATGGGCTCAAGTCCGTTGACGTCTTCGTAAAGGGCCCCGGTCAGGGCAGAGAGTCCGCGATTCGCGCGCTCCAAAATGCGGAAATCGCAGTTACGTCCATCCAAGACGTTTCCCCGATCCCGCACAACGGATGCCGCCCGCCCAAGCGTAGAAGACTGTAGGAGGTAGCAAAATGGCAAAGTACACAGGTCCCGATTGTCGCTTGTGCAGAAGAGAGGGCGAGAAGCTCTATCTCAAGGGCGACAGATGTTATAATATCAGCAGCGACGGCACCCAAGGCAGAAAGCTCTGCCCGTTGGAGAAAGGCCGTACCAATCCCCCCGGTCCCGTCAAGACCGGCAGAAGGAAGATCTCCGACTACGCTCTCCAGCTTCGTGAGAAGCAGAAGACCAAGAGAGCTTACGGTATCCTTGAAAAGCAGTTCCGCATGTATCATGAAAAAGCGGAGCGCATGAAGGGCATCACCGGTGAAAACATGCTCATCTTGATCGAGCGCAGGCTTGATAACGTGGTGTTCCGCCTCGGTATCGGCGGCAGCAGAGCGCAAGCGAGACAAATCGTCAATCACGGTCACGTTACCGTGAACGGCAAAAACGTTAATATTCCCTCTTACCTCGTTTCCCCCGGCGACGTGATCGCAGTCAAGGAAAGTAAGCAGGGCAAGAAACTTTTCGAGGCGGTCAAAGAAGTGGGCGCGAAGTCCGCTCTCCCGCAGTGGCTTGAATTTGACAAGACCACCCTTACCGGTAAGGTTTTGCAGATGCCGAAGCGCGAGGATATCGACCTCAGAATCAAGGAGCACATGATAGTCGAGTTGTACTCCAAGTAAAAAAGGAGGAATATTATGATCATAAAAATCAAAACACCGCAAATCACCGCTACCGAAAGCGCAGACGGCTCCGTCGCAACCATTACTGTCGAGCCGCTTGAGAAAGGTTTGGGTATCACCCTCGGAAACGCTCTTCGCAGAATGTTGCTCTCCGATCTTCCCGGTGCGGCAGCCGTCGGCGTTAAGATCGAGGGCGTAATGCACGAGTTCTCCACCATCCCCAACATCGTTGAGGACGTGGTCGACATCATCCTCAACATCAAGGGTCTTGCCTTTATGGAAAAGAGCCCCTTGGAGGAAAACGAAAGGGCGGTCGTTCGCATCAAGAAGAGCACTCCCGGCCCCGTCACGGGCAAGGATATCGAGTGCGGTCTCAACCTTGCGGTCGTCAACGAGGATCACTACATCTGCACCATCAACGAAGGTGGCACGCTGGATATGGAGATCACCGTTATGAGCGGCAGAGGTTACGTTGGCGCGGATAAGAACAAGCTCGCGGATCAGCCCATCGGCTACATTCCCGTGGACAGCATCTTCACCCCCGTGCTTGCGGCCAGCTATGCCGTTGAGGACGCTCGTGTCGGTCAGGACATCAACTACGACAGGCTCGTGTTGAACGTCAAGACCAACGGCACCACCAGCGCGAAGAAGACGCTTTCCCTCGCCGCGGCGATTTTGGATGAACACGCTAAGCTCTTCATCAACCTTTGTGACGAAGTGCCCAAGATGGACATCATGCAGACGGACGAACCCGATCCCTCCGCAACCTATCTTGAGACGCCCATCGAGCAGCTTGACTTCTCGGTGCGTTCCTACAACTGCTTGAAGAGAGCGGGGATTCACGTTGTGCGTGAACTCATAGACAAATCCGAGGCTGAAATGCTCAAGGTGCGTAACCTTGGTCAAAAGTCTCTTGACGAAGTGAAGAAGAAACTGGAAGAACTTGGTCTCTCGCTTCGCAACAATGACGAACAATAGGGAGGCAGAATATGAATCAGAGAAAATTGGGTAGACCCACTGATCAACGTATGGCGATGCTGAAGAGTCAGGTTTCCGACCTTTTGTGGTACGGCAAGATCGAAACCACGTTCGATCGCGCGAAGGAAATCAGCCGCATGGCGGATAAGCTCCTCACCGTGGCTATCAAGGCGTACGACGACACCGTTGAAGTGGTCAAAGAAAAGGTGAACCTCAAAAACGAAAAGGTTTCCGTTAAGTTTGTGAACGATGGCCCCAAAAAGCTTGCCGCAAGGCGTAAGCTTATGGCGGAACTCTATGCGATCAAGGAGCCCAAGGGCGAGAAGGAGAGCAAGAGCAAGTACGCCGCAAGGACCAAGGACATCAAGTATCCGCTTATCGAGAAGCTCTTCAACGAGTATGCTCCGCGCTACAAGGAGCGCAACGACAAGCAGACCCAAGGCGGTGGCTACACTCGCATCCTTCGTTTGGGTGAGAGGAGAGGTGACGCCGCAGAAATGGCGATCATCGAGCTCGTATAAGGGCGCATCTGCTTTGTTACTAACAAAAAAATTCCGCAGTTACGTACAACAAGTACGCGCCTGCGGATTTTTTTGTAGAGCCGCGCATCTGCAACCATTCTTCAAGCTTGATGGGGTGCGGAAGTAAGAGCCGTTCCCTTATTCCAATCTCCGAGTTTGCGTAGCATGGCTACGCAACTTTTTTGTAGATGGCGTCCTTTTTTGCGTAAACGTTTTCGCGGATAAGGTAGCGTTTGCCGTTTTGGATGCGGTAAAGGCGGCTTCGGACGCCTTCCCGCCCCGGGGAAAGCAGGGTGGCGGTGTCCGTGGCTTCCGTTCCGTCCTCGCAAAGGTTGCGGTAGGGGATGCGCTCCACAACTTCGCTTTCCAGTCGACAGGGCTCGTCGCGGCCTTCTCCGTAGAGGACGAAGGTCAAAACGCCGTCCTTCACCTCGGCGGCGATGTAAAGCGGGTGCGCCGTGTCGTTGCGGAACACAAAGTCGATGGCGGCGGATACCGTGCAATCGCGCGAAAGGGGCACGTAGGAAACGGGGATGGAATGCGCCGCGGCGTTTTCCACCGGCAGGGCGGCAAGCAGCACGGCGTTGTAGAGGGTGGTGCTCACTTGGCAAACCCCTCCGCCGATGCCTTTTTGAAACTCGCCGTTTACCACCACGTTTGCTTCGCGGAAGCCGCGTTCCGCCGTGCGCTCCCCAACCGTGCCGTTGAAGGAAAAGCTTTCGCCCGGTTGAAGCACCGTCCCCGAGATCGCTTTTGCCGCAAGCGTCAGGTTGTGCCGCCTGTTTTCGCCCGAGGTCATGAAAGAGGTTGAAAAGCGAGAGATCTCTTTTGTGTTTTGCTTGAGGCTGTTTGCGCTCACTTTCGCGGGCACTTCGCGCGTGCGGGCAAGGACGCGCGCGTTATCCTTGTCCATTGCGCGTGCAACGAGGCGCCCCGTTTCTTCAAGGTCAGCTTCCCGCCCCGGGCGCTCGTCGTAATAGATAAAGGGAGCGGAGATGTTCTTTGTCCATTCGAGTGTGGCGTCCAAAGGGTCTATCCTTCGCCGCTCGCATTCCGCCGACAGGTAGTCGCCGAGGCCTATGGCGAGGTAATTTAAGGCTTCTTTTGCCGTGTAACCCTCCAAAAGCGCTTCGTACAGCTTTTCGTACCCGCCCGCGCGTTTTGCGCGAAGAGCGTGCGTGGCTTCCACGCGGAGGACTTCCCCGGGGAGCTGTTCGCCATCAATAAAAACCGTGACGCGCTTTTTTAAGTAAGGCGGGCTGAACGCCGCGAGGAAGAAAAAGCAGAGCAAAAAGAGAAGCGGCAACAGCTTGCGTTTCATTTTTCGGGCAGGGGAGCGGGAGCGGTCGCCCAAAGCATCGCGCCCACGTAGCCCAAAACCGTTACGCCAAGCAAAAGGTTGACGAGAAGGATGGCGCCCTTCTTGGGGTGCTTGTTTCGGAAGGCGATGACCGTGGGTATCATGTAAACGAACAGAGCCGCCAAAGCAAATATCGCTGCCAAAACGTAGGTCCAAACTTTCATTTCGTTGCCCTCCCGGCGGATAGTATGGGCTCAGTGAAAAAAAATATCGTCCGCGCAAAAAAATTTTTTTAAAAATAAGGAATGATTTTTCAAAATTGTACCTAAAAAAGTGAGAGACGGAAAATGCGGAAATACGCGAAAAAATCGCCGTTTCGTTCAAAAACCGTAGTATGCAAAATTATTCAAAACCACAACATCTTGTGCCGTAAAAGTAAAAAAATCGCAATATTTTGTAAAATTGCCTATTGACAAAGCGGTTGCGTCTTGCTATACTAAACGAGATCCCAAAAAAATAGATACTGCGGCGGAAGGCCGCGCACGGAGGAAGTATGCTAAACGTAAAGAAAAGAGATGGACAAATCGTACCGTTCGACCTTGCTAAAATCAAAGTCGCTATCCAAAAAGCCTTTGATTCGGTCAATCGTGCTTATACCGACGATATGTTGGATATGATCGCGCTCAAAGTCTGCGCGGATTTCCAAAACAAGGTAAAAGACAATTGCGTCACCGTCGAAGACATTCAGGACAGCGTGGAAGTTGTGCTTATTCAAGCAAGCTTCGTCGACGTATCCAAGAGCTACATTCTTTATCGTAAGCAACACGAAAAAGTGCGTAATATGAAGTCCACTCTCGTGGACTATAAGTCCACGGTGGACAATTACCTCAAGATCAACGACTGGCGCGTTAAGGAAAACAGCACCGTTACGTATTCCGTGGGTGGCTTGATCCTCAGTAACAGCGGCGCCGTCACCGCCAACTACTGGCTGAGCGAGATCTACGACGACGAGATCGCCGATGCGCACCGCAATGCGGATATCCACATCCACGATCTTTCCATGCTCACCGGTTACTGCGCAGGCTGGAGCCTCAAGCAGCTCATCCAAGAAGGCCTCGGCGGCGTTCCGGGCAAGATCACGTCCGCGCCGGCAGGACACCTTT
>JAGAAA010000122.1 GCA_017615495.1 Clostridia bacterium | reverse complement strand
CTTGATAGACGCCTGCCCATCGGCATAATTACGCGATGTAATGCCTTTGGCGTTTACGGCATCACGGAAAAGGAGGTCACGGCAGGGCTGACAACGCTCCCCGTAGCCTCTCGAAAGGAAGTAAAAACCGGCGCGGCGTATATTTATTCGACCATCAGGGGCGAAACGCCTAAAAAATATGCGGTAGAGATCGTAAAAACCGCTTCGCAAAAAAAGCCGCAGGAAAAAAGCATGCTTTTGCGTGTGGTGGATGAGGAACTACTCAGGGAAACAGGCGGTATTTTGCAAGGAATGAGCGGCAGTCCCATCGTGCAAAACGGCAAACTGGTCGGCGCAGTTACGCACGTGCTCGTCAACGACAGCACCCTCGGGTACGGGCTTTATATCGATTGGATGCTTGAAAACGTCGCTTAATTGGTTTTGCGGCGTTTTTTTTCATAGAATTACCGCCGTTTACATAGACTTTTTGCATGGAGCATTCTGTCAAAAACGGTCTTTTTTTGCTGAAAAAGGATTTATTTGCCGCTTTCCGTCAACGTCGCCCTCACGTTTTGGCGTGGGCGGGCGTGCTTCTTGTCGGCGTGGCGCTCGGCATCTATATCGGCGTATACGTCGGGGAGAAGGAACAGCCTTTTGGAGTGTTTGCCGCGCTGTTTAATCTGGAATTTGCGCCGTTTCACTATCTTGTGCCTGATTTTTTACGGTTCTTCCTCTTTTCCTTGCTGGTTTTTGCGGCGATTTTTTTGCCGCCGGCGCCGCTCTATCCCGCGTTGGCGCTTTTCTTTTTCGGAAAACACTTCGGAGAGATCTCTTGCGTGTGTTTTCAGTCCGATTCCTTGCCCTCGGCGCTCCTTTCCATCCTGCTCGTATATTTGCCGCTGTTGCTGTTTGGCGGGTTACTGTTGATCTACCTCGCCCAGAGGGCGATGGGGAACAAAAACCGTTCTATCGGCGCGTTTTGCCCGCAAGCGATACGAGGGGAAGCTTTGCTTTGGCTCAAGATCCATCTTCTTTATTTTGCCGTCCTGTTTTTGCTTTACGTCGTACTTTGCGGCGCGCTTTACCTTTTTGCGATCGCCTTGTAGCGTATATTTGCCCCAAAGCGGCTTCATACTAAACCGCGAGGTGAACTATGAAGAAAATTTTGTTGTTTTTGGTGGCGTTTATCGCTTTGATCGGCATCGTCGCGCCTGCCTTGGGTACGGCGAAGGCGGAAGGTTTTTCTCCCGTTAAGGCAAAAAGCGCCTGTTTGATAGACAAACGGACGGGCGAATTGCTTTACGGACAGCGGGAAGACGACGAGTTTCCCATCGCAAGTATGGTCAAGATCATGACGGCGCTCATAACTTTTGAAGAAATCGAAAAGGGAAACCTCTCTTTTGACGAAAAGATCACGGTCAGCGACACCGCTGCGGGAATGGGCGGCAGCCAAATGTTCCTTGACAGAGGGTTTGAGTACCCCGTGACTGACCTTTTGAAGGGCGTCATCGTGGTTTCCGCAAACGACGCGTGCGTAGCGCTTGCCGAACGTATTGCGGGGGCGGAGGAAACCTTTGTCGCAAAGATGAACGAAAGGGCAAAAGAACTGGGCATGACGCATACCGTCTTCGTCAACGCGACGGGGCTTCCCAAAGAGGGCGGGCACAGTACGGCGCGCGACGTAGCCGCAATGCTCCGCGAACTCACCAAGCACGGGCGTTACTACGATTACAGCAAAATTTGGCTTGAGGATTACACGCACCCTGACGGTCGCGTCACCACGCTGACCAACACCAACAAGTTCGTGCGCTTTTACGAGGAATGCGACGGCGGAAAGACGGGCTTTACTTCCGAAGCGAAGTTTTGCCTTGCCGCAAGCGCTCACCGCGGGGATACGGCGTTGATCTCGGTGGTGATTGGCGCGGAAGACGGAAAAACGCGTTTTGCCGAAAGCAAGCGCCTGCTTTCTTACGGCTTTGCGTCTTATAAAACCGAAGTGATGGTCAAAAAGGGCGACCCCGTGTTCCGTTGCCCGATCAAGGGCGGGTGCGTTGAGGAGATATCTGCCGCCGCAAGCGAAGACCTCTCCGTTTTGAGAAAGGCGGGAGCCACCGCTGAGGACGCCGAGGTCAAAACCGTCTTTTACGACGTCAAAGCGCCCGTAAAAAAGGGCGATACGGTGGGGGAATGCACCGTCACGGAAGGGGGCAAGACCTATACCGTCAAGCTCATTGCCGCGGAAGACGCCAAAAGGGCGGGAATAGGGGACAGTTTCAGAAAGATATCCAAGCGTTGGAACTGAAAACAGGGCGCTCTGCCGCGGCGGAGCGCCTTGTTTTTGTGCGTTTAAGGCTCAAAATACTCTTGACGAAACGGGCATATTTTTTTATAATGTAAGTTAAGTATGGTTTACCGCATTTTGTTTTCATCCACCTATTCTGCGGTGGAAAAGGTGTTGCTTCTGGTCGCATTCCTCTTAAGTGCGACTCTTGCGATCTCCTTACACGAATTTGCGCACGGTTTCGCCGCCTATAAGCTGGGTGATCCGACGGCGAAGCTCAACGGTCGTCTGACCGTTAATCCCGTCGCGCATTTTGAGCCCATCGGCTTGCTGATGTTTCTGCTGGTCGGCTTTGGTTTTGCGCGTCCCGTACCCATCAATCCCAACAATTTCGATAATTACCGCAAAGGAATGCTTATCACGGCGTTTGCGGGCGTGACGGCAAACCTATTGCTTGCCCTCGCGGGGTTTGGCATGATGGTAGGCTTCGGCTACCTCTTTTTTACCGGTGCGACGTCGGGCGGTTTGTATTATCTGTTGTTTTTCCTTTTTGAGTTTTCGCTTTTTATGACGCTTTTGAACGCGGTTTTGATCGCTTTCAACTTGTTGCCCATCTTTCCGCTGGACGGCTTTCGCGTTGTGGAAGCGCTTTCAAGGACGGAAAACGCGTATATTCGATTCATGCGCCGTTACGGCTCGTACATTTTGATCGGCATCGTGGTCATCGGCTTTTTCTTCGAGCGGATCAACATTCCGCAGGGCGACGTGTTCGGGATGTACCTTTCCGCCGTACAAAACGGCATTTTGAAGCCGTTTTATAAAATTATGGGAGGTTTGCTTGCCTGATGGAAGAATTCTTTGTTGAAAGCAAGGAAACGTTCAGTTTTAAACTGGACGATTTCGAAGGTCCGCTTGACCTCTTGTTACATATGCTCAAAGAAGCGAAGATCGAGATCAAAAACATCTTCGTTTCCAATATTACGGGGCAGTATTTGCGTTACGTTGAAGAGATGCGCGCCCTTGACCTCGAGAAAGCAAGCAACTTTGCCGGGATGGCGGCTACCCTCCTTGATATCAAGCTCCGCAGTATTTTGCCGCGTACCGAAGAGGAAGACGTCATTCTCGAAGAGGATAAGAACTCCATCATCCTTTTGCTTGAAGAGTACGATCTTATCAAAGACAGCGCCCAAAAGTTGAAAGCGACGGAAACCATCAACCGCTTCTTCCGTGAGCCGGAATTCGATGAAAACGATTGCCGTATTTTGCTGACCAACTTCAATATGGATAACTTGCTGGACGCCTTTGCTAAGATCATGTACAAGGCGGAGACCAAAACGGCCGAAGCCTTGCCCAAAGTTATCGTAAAGGATCGTTTTACCGTCGGGCAGAAGACCAAGTCGCTTGCCTTGACGCTTTTGGAGAAAAAGGAGATCACCTTCTTTTCCTTATTTGACGACGACTATACCGAAAGCGAAAAGATCAACACCTTTTTGGCGTTGTTGGAACTTTTGAAAAAGCAGTTTGCCGAAGCGGTGCAGGAAAAACCGTTTGAAGATATCAAAATCACCTTAAAAGAAGGCGCGGAGAATTTGCCGTACGAGGGAGGATTCGATGAACAACCAGATGAGTATAATTGAGGCGATCGTTTTCGCTTCGGGAAAAGGTATCCAAAAGACCGAGATTTTGGAAAAGCTCGATATCACCAAGAAGCGTCTTGACGCCATCGTTGAAGACTTAAAGGAAAAATACGCGCCGGAAAAGGGTGGTATCGTCTTTTTGGAAACGGCGGGCACCCTCCGTTTTGTGACCGCGCCCGACGTTGGCGAAAAGGTTGCGGAAGTGTTGAAACCCTTAAAAGAGCGCGAACTCAGCCGTTCGCTTCTTGAAGTTATGGCGATCGTCGCCTATAAACAACCCGTCACAAGGCTTGAGATCGACGACATCCGTTCCGCATCCTCTGATTACGCTATTACGATGCTTTTAAAAGCGAATTTGATCACGGTAGTGGGGCGCAAAGACGCCATCGGTCGCCCCCTTCTTTACGGCACGACGGACGATTTCCTCGTCAAATTCCAATTGAAGGACCTTTCGGAATTGCCTTCTGTCAAAGAGGTGCAAGAGCGCATAAAAGTCATTGAAGACGGTATGCAAAAGAACAACGTGGAGCTCTTCCCGGAGAAGGAAGTCAACGAAGTTGACGCCCCGATGCTCGCGCTTGGCGAAGAGATCAAAGTAACCCCGCCTGCCGAAGGGGATTACGAAGTTGATCTTTCCGGCGTCGTCCTCAGCGAAGTTGCGGCAGATAAAGACGAGTAAGTACATAATAAATCGGAGGAAGCCCGCCATACTATTTGGGTGGGCTTCTTTTTTTATGCGGTAGTAGTTTTCGCGGCGTTTTTACTGCCGTTTTTCGTCAGCGCGGACGGCGCGTTCTCTTTGGATAGAAAGGTGTTTTTCGTCACGATCAAGTTGTACGGCTTAAAGATACTTTCTTTGAAAGTATTTTTTGACGAAAAAGAGGGCGTTGTCGTTTCGGTCAACGGAAAGAAAGGTAAGCCGGTCGGGAAAGAGCGGAGCGGTAAAAAGGGCACAAAAAGAAATTATCTTCCGATGTTGAACGCCTTGATCTTTACCAAGATCGACCTCACGTTATACGTCGGCGGGGACCCGCAAAAAGTGTCGTTGGGGCTTGCTGCCGCCCGCCTTGTTGCGGAAGGAATGATCGGATTTTTGCCGCGCCATCCGGACGAGGCCCGCGTGGAAGTTTTGCCGTGTTACGTAAACGACCAAGCGACGGCAAAATTTTCCATTCGATTCTTTACTTCCGCCGCGCTGATCCTATACGGACTTGCGCATACTATCAAAGGAGAAAAAGATGCGAAACGAAGCGATAGGGAACTTGATGGATAAGACGATGGACGACTTAAAGCGGATGGTGGACGGCGACGCCGTGATCGGCAGGGAGATCGTATCGCCCGACGGCAGCGTTGTCATCCCCGTTTCCAAGGTCAGTCTCGGTATGGTGACAGGTGGCGGAGAATACGGCATGCAACGCCTAAACGGTGATTTCACCGGCGCGGGAGCGGGCGGAGCGGGGGCGACCATTACCCCCATCGGCTTTTTGGTGCTGGGCAAATTCACGCATTCCTTCGTCAAGATCGACGGCAAAGAGGAGGATGAAAAATGGGTGAACGTCATGCAGACGGTCGCAAACTTTTTTTCAAAGAAAAAACGATCTTGATCACCCTCGTTTTGTTGCTTGCGGCGGCGCTGTTTTGCCTTCCTCTTTCGGTGGCGACAGCGTACAACGATCGTTCCGCCGTCCTTTTGATGGATGCGGAAAGCGGCAAAGTCTTATACGCCGAAAATGCCGAGGCAAAAATGGAGATCGCGTCCACGACCAAGATATTGACCGCGATCACCGTCATTGAAAACGCCGATATCTTTATGAACGCCACGATCCCCGCCGCCGCTGTGGGGGTGGAAGGTTCCTCGATCTATTTGAGAGAGGGGGAAAGTTGGCGGGTGCTCGACTTACTGTACGGCTTGATGCTTCGCAGCGGCAACGACGCCGCCGTCGCGCTTGCCATCCTGACTTCCGGGTCGGTGGAAAACTTTGCGACCAAAATGAACCAAACCGCCGTGAAAGCGGGCGCAAAAAACAGCAATTTTGTCAATCCGCACGGACTCCACGACAAAAACCATTATTCCACCGCCGCCGATCTTGCCAAAATAACGGCGTACGCAATGAAGTGCAAGATATTTGCCGAGATCGTCAAGACAAAGACGCATAAAGCCGTAAAACTGACGCCCACCGGGGAAGAAATCGTAACGTTTTACAACAAAAACAAGCTCTTGTATTCCTATCCGTACGCCACCGGCGTCAAGACGGGCTACACCACGCATTCGGGGCGGTGTTTGGTCTCCGCCGCGGAAAAGGACGGACGGAAACTCGTTTGCGTCGTGTTGAACGTTTACGACACTTACGGCGTCACGAAAGGGCTGTTTGACAGGTATTTTTGCGGGAAAGCGCAAGATCGCGCGGAAATCAGTTGAAAAAAGTTTAAAAATAATGTATCATTCTTGTTAGGAGAATGATATGAGGATCAACAAATATATTGCGGAAGCGGGAGTGGCGTCCAGAAGAAACGCCGATCAATTGATCAAAGACGGCAAAGTATCCGTCAACGGAAAGAAAATTTCCGAATGCGGCGTGGATATCAACGTCGAAAACGACGTCGTTTACGTGGACGGCGTGCGCATCACTCCCATTCGCAGGTACACTTACATAATGTTTAACAAGCCGAAGGGCTGCATCACCACGGCGCAAGACGAGTTTGGCAGGAAGACGGTTTTTGATTACCTCGAGCAATACGAGGGAAAAGGGCTCTTTCCCGTCGGACGTTTGGATTACGACAGCGAAGGACTGTTGCTTTTGACCAACGACGGCGCCCTCGCGCAGGTACTCACCCATCCGAGTTACGAAGTACCCAAAACCTATCTGGTCAAGATAGAAGGGACCGTTGCGGATGACGAGCTTAAAAAGATCCGCGCCGGCGTCAAAAGTTTGGACGGCGTGCGTTACGCTCCGGCAAAAGTTTTTGTCAAAGAACAAAAAGACAACTTTACGAAATTGGAGATCACCGTGACCGAGGGCAAAAACCGCGAGGTCAGAAAGATTTT
>JAGAAA010000121.1 GCA_017615495.1 Clostridia bacterium | reverse complement strand
GAAGCTCCGGTAGAAGAGGCTCCCGCTGAGGAAGCCCCCGCTGAGGAACCTGCTGAAGAAGCCGTTGAAGAAGAACCCGTAGCAGCCGTGGCGGAAGAAGCGCCCGCTGAGGAGCCCGCCCCCGAAGAGGAGCCCGAAGAGGAAAATCTTGACGAAGGTTTGACGGACGACTATTCCGACAACGACGAGGCCGAAGATCCCATTGAGTTCATTGATGACGACGAGCCCGAAGAGGAAGAAAAGTCCTCCGACGCAAAAGCGGCAAAGGGCGAAGAGAAGATCAAAAACGGCGGCAAGTACGAGATCATCAAGAAGCACGGCGGTTTCTACTTCCTTTTGAAGGCAAACAACGGTCAGCTTTTGTTGGAAAGCTCCGGTTACACCACCGTCGCAGGCGCCAAGAAGGCGATCGAGACCTTTAAGAACGCCGTCGAAGTGGGCGAGTTCTCCATCGACGTGGATAAGAACGGCAACTTCAAGTTCATCTTGAGGACCTCCGCTCGTTCGCAAATGCACTATCACGGCGAGACCTACGCCAGTCGTCAAAGCGCGGAGAAGTCCATCCTTTCCGTCAAGAGGTTCGCTCCCACCACGGTGGTCAAGAGAATGGAAGAAAATGACGAGGAGGATGCCGTCGAAACCTTGCCCGTAGTCACCAAGCCACTTAAGCCCGAAGAGAACAAGGCAGGCGGTAAGTACATCATTGAGGAAAGGTTTGGCAAGTTCTACTTCCTTTTGAAGGCAAACAACGGTCAGCTCCTTTTGGAGAGCCCGGCGTTCACTTCCGAGCAGGGCGCCAAGAGCGGCATCGAAACCTTCAAGAAGGCGGCGGATACCGGCATCTTCGTGACCGATATGGATAAGAAGGGCAAGTTCCGCTTCATCCTGCGTTTGAACGCTCGTTCGCATATGCGTTACTTCGGTGAAAGCTATTCCACTCGTCAGAGCGCGGAGAACAGCGTGCACTCTGTGCGTGCTTTCGCTCAAAACGCAATCCTGAAGTAAAAGACGGCGCATAGCGGCGCTGATACTTTGTTCCAACTCAAAACCCCGTAGTTACGTACAAGCAGTACGCGCCTGCGGGGTTTTTCGTTGCGCCTTGTCTGAGCACCATTCTTCGCCGTCTTTGCTTTTGTATAGAATGTAGTCAAAAGATTTTTGTGTTAAAAAGAAAAACTGCGGATTTTTTTGTAGAGCCGCGCATCTGCAACCCTTCTCCGTTGCCTTTTTAAGAATGCGACGGAGAATTTGAAACTGTGCATGCTAATGATTTCTTAATCCTTTGGGGTAGTGATTCTTAATTCTCCCGCCGACGTTTTTGCCACCGCCGAGGGGGTAACCTTCTACAAGGATGGCGACGTAGCCGTCTGCCGCTTCCTTGGCGTCGATCTCCAGCCCACGGAGGTAATCGTTTAAGCGCGGGTCGGTCAAGGAAAGGTTTTCTTTGTTTTTGAACGCGCCGCCAAAGGCGGTAAAAAGGTTGTGATGGGGCAAGAACTTTCCGCCCGAAAGGGTGCCAAGGCGCACTCCTTCCGAAAGATACCTGAGGGGCAAGGTGCGAGCGACGGGGCTGACGGCGTAATAGTCGTCGCCTTGTTTGTTGATGACGCCAATGCTCCCTTCTACGTAGCGGTCGGTGAATTCCTTCACGCGCTTTTCCTCATTGACGGAAAGTTTCGTGGGGATGCTCTTGGTGGTATAAAGCGCTTCGCTCGGCTTCTTGAGGAGGGCAAAAAACTGTCCTTCGCCCGCTTGAATAAAGGGGTAAAAGCGGCGTGTAAGCGAAAGGTCTTCACCCTTCACGGAAACGCCGGGGGCAGTCGCGGCAAAAACTTCTTCCCGCGGGGAGAGGAGGGCCATGCCGAACTCACGCATCAGGAACAAAACGATCTCCTCGTTTTCTTCCACGGCGTAGGTGCAGGTGGAGTAAAGCAGGGTGCCACCCTTTTTGAGGGCGGGTAGGATGCCTTTTAAGATATCCTTTTGCCTTTCGGCGTTCATTGCGTTGATGTTTTCATTCCAAGCGGCAAGCGCGGCGGGCTCTTTGCGGAACATACCTTCGCCGCTGCAGGGAAGGTCGGCGATGATCAAATCAAAACTTTCGGGCGTATACTTGCCAAAGTCCTTGGGAGCAAGCGAAGTTACCGCCACGTTTTTGAGCCCCAAGCGCTCCACGTTTTGCATCAATATCTTCGCTCTTGAAAAGTTGATCTCGTTCGCTACGACGAATACGTCCTCGGAGGAGAGGGCGGCGGCGATGGTCTTACCGCCCGGAGCGGCGGCAACGTCCAAAACGCGACCCTTTATTTCGGGCAGAGCGGCGACGGAACTCATGGCGCCGGGGTCCTGCATGTAGTAAAGTCCCGCGGCGTACAAGGGGTCGCCCCCGACTTTTTCATCCGACAAAAGTCGCCGTCCTTTGCTAAAGTAAGAGATAGGCTCGGTATGAAAGGCAAAAAGGCGGTCAAAGCTTTCTTCCGTCACCTTTTTCGTGTTGATCAAAAGACCTCTCGACGGTGGATCGAGAAGCGCCTTTTCGTACTTTGGAAAATCTTCGCCCAAAAGGCGTTGCATCCGCTGTTTGTAATCGCTTGGCAAATTGATCATATAAGCATCTTACCACACCCCGCGCGCAATTTCAACTTGATGAAGGCAAAACCGCCGTTGCGCTGCTATTCCAACAACCGAATTTCGGGTGACTTTTCTATCGGATATTCTCCCGTTTTTTATCGAAAAATGGGGAGATTTTCTTTTGTGAAGAAGAAAAAACAGTCATATGCGCCTCTTCGTGATAATTCGCGGTTTTTCTCCGTTCTTTTTGGTTGCAAAGGGAAAACGCGACCCCTATAATGGAGTCAATTACTTGTGACAGCGAGGTGTTATATGAACAAAGATAATTCCGAACTCAAAAGACTTGCCCAATCGGCTAAAAATAGACTGAAGAAAGGATATTGGCAGGGATGCGCCGCGGAGGAAAGCGTTCCCTCCCGCGCAAAAAGCGAAATAGGCTACGCCGCCGAAGAAGAACTTTACGCCAAGGTCAGAGAGATGCTCTCGGTGGACGAATGCGTCTTAAACCCCATCGGCAGGCTGATCGATCAAAAACGTTTTCAACGGATGGATTTTTCCGAAAAGAACCGCTACGTTCTGGAGCTTGCAAAAACTTACGCCAGGCTCAAAGATCGTTACTTCCGCGAAAAGAGCAGGCGCAAAATCGAGCCCATCGCGCCGGTGGTCTTGCGCGCGGAATTTTAATTGACAAAATGCGCATAGTTAAGATATACTATTCCTAAAAGTTTATGCGCGTTCTCGCGCGAGGAGGCATCTTATGCGTATTGCTATCGGTTGTGATCACGGCGGCATCGTTTTAAAACCCGCAGTTCTGGCTTATCTTAAGGAAAAGGGCGTGGAAGTCACCGACTTCGGCACCTTTGACACGGCAAGCGTGGATTACCCCATTTACGCAAAAAAGGTTGCGGAAGCGGTTGCATCGGGCGAAGCGGATAAGGGCATCTTGCTTTGCGGCACCGGCATCGGCATGTCCATCGCCGCAAACAAAGTGAAGGGCATTCGCGCGGCGGTGCTTTCGGACGAGTTCTCCGCGGCGGCGTGTTCCGCGCACAACAACGCAAACGTGCTTTGCCTCGGCGGCAGAGTGGTTTCGCCCGAAAAGGCGGTCAAACTCGTGGACCTTTGGTTCACCACTCCCTTTGAGGGCGATAGGCACAACAGACGTCTTGCCATCATTGCGGAAATGGACGAGAGGAAGTAATATGATCAAGGAGATCATGGACGAGATCCTGCAGGCGGAAAAACGCGCGGAGGAAATTACCCTTGCGGCAACCGAGCGCGCGAAGGAGATCCGTCGTCAAGGAGAAGAAACAAGCGCGGCAATCGTCGCGGAAGGAAAAAAGGCGGCGGCGGAACTGTTGTCTTCCTTGGAAAAGGAGACGGAAGAGGTCGCGGCTAAGGAAGAAGCGCTCGTCCTTGCAAAAGGGCGCGAAGAAGCGGCGGCGATCAGACGTGGCGCGGAGGGGAAAGTCACCGACGCGGCGGAAGACGTCAAGGATCGCATGCTGAAGAAGTATGGCGTTGCTGCCCTTTAAAAAACTTACCTTAATTGCGCATTCTTGCGATGAGGAGAAGATCCTCACGCTTTTGTCGCGCACCGGCAGCGCGGAGATCATCCGCACTTCCGAAATAGAGCATTGCGTTAAGGGGGACGCTTCCTCCCGGGCGGAAACTCTTTCGTCCGAGATGGCGGAGCTCTCTTTTTGTTTTGATTTTTGGCGGGCGGAGAAGGTAAAACTCGACAAGGTCTTGAGGAAGCAAAAGGCGGAAAACGTTTCGCTCACCTCTTACGCGCCCAAGAAGATCCCTCTTTTGGAAAAGATCCGCGCCGGCAAACCCGACGTTGCTTTTGACGAATTCGATAAAGTCGGCGAAGAGCACGAGGATATCCTTGCGGTGGAAAAGCGCCTGCGTGAGATCAGCGCGGAGGAAACCGAACTTCGCGGCGAAGCCACCCGCAACGCATCCCTTGCGGAACAGCTTTCCTTTTACGAAAAGTGTGATCTGCCCTTTAGCGCCTTTAAGGCGGGCCGTATGGTGGAAACCGCGGTGGGGCTTATCCCGACCGACCTTCTCAGCGGGGCGGACCTTTCGTCTTTCCCCGATCTTTGCTTGAAGGAGCTTGACAGCCGTCAGCGCGTCAGCACCGTTTTCGTTGCCTATCCCGTGGCGGAAAAGGAAGCGATAGCGGAAAAACTTTCCTCTTTGAGCTTTTCAAAATGTTCCTTTGCTTTCCCCGTGACCGCGGTGGAAAAGATCGCGGAGCTTCGCGCCCGTGACGAGGAGATCTACCGCAAGGAGATCGCTCTCGCGGAAGAAGCCGTTTCTTACGAGGAAGCCATCGCGGACAGAATGCGCGTTTTGTACGACTATTATCGCGTGGAGTCCGAAAAGGCTCGCGCCATTGATTCCACCTTCCGTTCTACGACGTCCTTCGTCTTGACGGCGTGGGTGCCCGCGCACTTAGAGGAAGGGACGGAAAAGGCGTTAAAAGAATCCGGCGCCACTTACTACAGTTTGTACGAGGACCCGCTTCCGGATGAAAAGTATCCCACCCTTGCCAAAAACAACGCGGTGGTCACCCCCTACGAAAGCATTACCAATATGTACTCCGCGCCCGATCCCCGAGAGATCGACCCCAACCCCTTCGTGGCGTTCTTCTACTTCGTCTTGTTCGGACTGATGGTCTCCGATGCGGCGTACGGTTTGATCCTTGCCCTCGGCGACTTTGGGCTCTACTTCTTAAAGAAGCCCAGAAGAGGAGAAGGGCATCTTCTTTTGATCATCGGCATGGGCGGCATCTCCACCTTTATTTGGGGCGTGATGTTCGGCGGTTACTTTGGTGAATCCTTCTTCAAACCCGTGTTGTTCAACCCGATGAACGAGCCTTTGAAGATGTTGATATTATCCGTTGCTTTGGGCTTGTTCCAAATACTGTTCGGTATGGGCATTTCCTTCGTGCAAAAATGCAAGAACGGTAAGCCCGTTTCCGCCGTCTTCGGCGAAGGCAGTTGGTTCATCCTGTTTATCGGCCTCGGCTTGTTCGTTTTGTCCGGTATGGTCAAAGGGGCGGCGGCTGTGAAACTTCCCGCTTTGATCGTGCTTGCCATCGGCGGCGCTTGCGTCCTCGTGGGCGGCGCGCTCGGTAAGAAGGGCGTCAAAGGCAAGATCATCGGCGCCTTCGGCAACGTTTACGGCATCACCGGGTTTATGAGCGACATCCTTTCCTACTGCCGTTTGTTCGGCTTGGGGCTCGCCACCGGCGTCGTGGGTATGGTGGTCAATTTGATCGCTGGCATTTTGCGCGATTTGATCCCCGTCGCAGGGTATCTTTTGTACGTCGTCATCCTCGTTGTGGGGCACGTTTTCAACATCGCTATCAACACGCTTGGCGCCTACGTGCACAACAGCAGGCTCCAATACGTGGAGTTCTTCTCCCGTTTCTATACGGGCGGAGGTCATATCTTTAAGCCTATGGGCTCAGACCTAAAATATATTCATCTCAACAGTAAAGGAGGAAAAGATTTATGAGTATGGGAACTTTTTTGGCAATTCTCGGCGCGGCGCTTGCCGCCGGTCTTGCGGGCATCGGTTCCGCGATCGGCGTCGGTATGGGCGGACAAGCCGCGGCGGGTGTTACGAGTGAAGATCCGGATAAGTTCGGTAGCTGCTTGATCTTGCAGCTTCTTCCCGGTACGCAGGGCATTTACGGCTTATTGATCGCGTTTATCGTGTTCATCAAGATCAAGGTGTTCGGCGGTATCATCGACATTTCGCTCGCGCAAGGTCTCGGCATGCTTGCCGGTTGCTTGCCCATTGCGATCGTCGGCCTCGTCTCCGCCATTCATCAAGGTAAGGTGGCGGTCAGCGGTATGGCTCTCGTGTCCAAGAGACCCGAAGAGCAGAGCAAAGCTATCGTTATGGCGGTCATGGTCGAAACCTACGCGATTCTTGCGCTTCTCGTTTCCTTCCTCGCCGTCTTCTTTGCGATCTAAACTATGGCTAAGCAGGAACTGTTAGACAAAATCATCGCCGACGCGGAAGAACGCGCGCGGCAGATCCTTGCCGAAGCGGAAGGAAAAGCGGCGTCACAAGTGGCTGCCGCCGAAGCGGAACGCGCGGCGCTTTTGGATAGCGCACGTAAGATGGCTTCCGCAGCCGCGCCCGAAACCATTCGCCGCAGGAAGGCGATGGCGGAGCTTGAGGGCAGGAAACTGGTGCTTGCGGAAAAGCAAGCCTTGATCCGCGAAGCGTATCAAAAGGCTCTTCTCGCCGTCAAAAAAAGCGACAAATACGAAGCGCTTTTGGTCAAGATGATCTTATCCGTCGCCGAAGACGGGGACAGCGTGGTTTTTTCCGCGTCCGATTCCAAGATCAATCGCGAAAAGGTGCTTGCCGAAGCGATGAAAATAGGCAAGATCAAGCTTGCGGAAGCCAAGGAAAAGGGTGCTTTCGACGGGGGGATCGTCCTCCGCGGAAAGGACTGTGACAAAAACCTCTCTCTGGAAGTGGAGATAGAGAACCTCCGCTCGGAGGAGGACGTTTGCGCTAAGGCGCTGTTCTCTTGATATGGACGCAGGGCTTCTTTATCAAAACGCAAAAGTAAAGTCCCGTGAAAGCGGGCTTCTCGGCGCGGACCGTTTGCAACGCATTTCGGACGCCGCGACGGTGGAGGAGGCAATGCGCCTCCTTGCCGAGGCAAATTATCCGTCGGGGGCTTCTTGCGACGAGGTCTTGGCAGCGGCGGAAAGGGAAGTGTCCCTCCTGTTTAAAAGCTGCATGACCAAGGGCTACGGCTTGGAGTTCTTCCTTTTAACGGACGATTACCACAACGCCAAGGTCGCCGCGAAAGCCGCTTATTTCGGCGGCGCCAAAGAGGGGTATAAACCCGAAGGGTCCGTTTCGGTATCGGCGCTTGAGGAAGCCCTTGCCAAAGGGGAATACAAAGAGATACCGCAGGGGATCGCGGCGTGCTACGTTGCCTTGGATAAGTTGAGGTCCAAGGATGCGCTCGTTCCTTCCGCCGTCGACATTTGCTTGGACAAGGCGACGTTTGAGGAGATCAAGGCGAAGCGCAAAAGCGCGGCGAAAGTGATCGGCAAATATTTTGACCTCCTTGCCGATCTCAAAAACGTTTCCGTCGCTTACCGCGCCCGCAAAGCGGAGTTTTCGCTTGAAAAGGCGAAAGATATGTTTTTGCCGATGGGCAACATTGCGGTGAAGGATCTTTTGAAGATCGCGGAATTCGGCGAAGACGCCGCGGAGAAAATTGCTTCCGGCGGCTTTGTAAAGGAAGCTCTTTCGGTGTTGAAAGAGGGCGTCACCGCTTACGAAGTTTACGCGGACAACGCG
>JAGAAA010000120.1 GCA_017615495.1 Clostridia bacterium | reverse complement strand
TGAGGATATTGGTATCGGCTTGCAGTCCTTCTGCATCCCGGGTTCCGTTGCGGATCAACGTCAGGTCGGTCTCGGCCACGGCAACCTCGCCGCAATGCTTCTCCGTGAGGAGACCGCTTGCTTCGCCTTCCTCGCAGGCCACGAATCCTTCGCCGCCGCTGAGGGCGCTATCGGTATTGCAAGGACGGCAAACAAAGTCCGTAAGAACCCGTTGAGAGTTATCTTGAACGGTCTCGGCAAGGACGCCGCTTTCATCATCAGCCGTATCAACGGTTTCACCTACGTGCAAACCAAGTACGACTACTACACTGGCGAACTCAAGATCGTTAAGGAGACCCCGTACAGCAATGGCGAAAGGGCAAAGGTCCGCTGCTACGGCGCGGATGACGTCAGCGAAGGCGTTGCCATCATGAGGCACGAGGGCGTGGACGTTTCCATCACCGGCAACAGCACTAACCCCACCCGTTTCCAGCATCCCGTCGCAGGTACCTACAAGAAGTGGTGCGTCGACAACGGCAAGAAGTACTTCTCCGTTGCTTCCGGCGGTGGCACGGGCAGGACGCTTCACCCCGATAACATGGCTGCCGGTCCCGCCAGCTACGGCATGACCGACACGATGGGCAGAATGCACAGCGACGCGCAGTTCGCAGGTTCCTCCTCCGTTCCCGCGCACGTTGAGATGATGGGCCTCATCGGTATGGGTAACAACCCGATGGTCGGCGCTTCCGTCGCTCTTGCGGTTGCGGTCGAAGAAGCTCAGAAGTAATTTTACGCAAATTAAGTTAAAACGGCTCCTTATGGGGCCGTTTTTCTTTTATGCGGATTGACGGAGAAAGGCTTTCATTGTATAATAGCCGTATGGAAAACAACGTTGTAACTTACGAACAAGCGATCGACTTATGCAACAGGGCGGGGATGCGCTACCTTGCCTTTGCCAAAAAGATGGAACGCGGCGCGGACGCGGACGAGACCGAAGTCAAGCACGATATGTTCCTGTTGTACTTAGAAGCGGCAAAAAGCGGGCTTCCGCGCGCCCATTACAATTTGGGCGTTTGCTTCCATTTTGGCGTGGGCGTGGGCATTGACCACGAAGAAGCGCTCCGCCACTACGAAAAAGCCGCTGCCGGCGGCAACACCGACGCCTTGATCTTTATGTCCAAGATGTACGCCATCGGCGAAGGGGTGGAGATCGACCGCAAACGTTCGGACGAACTTCTTGCCCAAGCGGCGGAGAAGGGCAACCCTATCGCTTGCTTCATCCTCGGCGGCCACGCCGCAAACGACAAAAACAGCGTGCTTGCGCTTTCGTACTTCAAAAGAGCCGCGGAAGATCACGCAAAGTACAGTTATTGCACCTCCATCGGTGACGCGCAAAGCGGCAAGGACTACGAAGCAGCCCGCGACGGCGTGGGCAAAAGCTTAGCGAAATGCCTGTTTTTCGCGGCGTACCTCACCATCCTCGTCCTTCGTGTGAAAGAGGACTACGCCAAAGCGGTGGCATGGCTTAAAATTGCCTTCCACGAGTGTGAAATGCCCGAGGCGGTCATCGTGCTTGCGCACGCATATACTTATGGAGAAGGCGTCGCGCAGGACTTTGAAGAGGCGGAAAAGTACGTCAAGGTGGCGGAAGATTACAAGCTGCACGGTGCGGAAGACGCCCGTGACGACCTCGAAGAGGTCCGCGCCCGCGCAAACGCTCTTAAAAAAAATAAAAACTGAAGAATATTGCAAAAATCACTTGCAAAGAGAAGTGCTTTTTGTTATAGTATTACCGTTAAGCCTCGTTAGTCTAGTGGTCTAGGACGCTGGCCTCTCACGCCGGTATCAAGGGTTCGAACCCCTTACGGGGTACCAAAAAAATAAGCCGTCTAGCACGGCTTATTTTTTATGAGCACTTAAGGTTTTAACTTGAAAATCGGTTTGTGATTTTGTATAATGGACTTATCAACGAAGGGGGCGCTCTATGGCATCCGCAAAAGAATTTTTGGAATACGTGTTGGAACAGCTTTCCGGCGTGGACGTCGTCACTTATAAGCCGATGATGGGGGAGTTTATCCTCTACGTGAACGGCAAGATCTTCGGCGGCATATACGACGATAGGTTTTTGGTCAAGCCTGTGGACGCCGCAAAGAAACTGATGCCGAATGCTCCGTCGGCGTTTCCGTACGAAGGGGCGAAGCCGATGCTCGTGGTGGAAGACGTGGACGATAGGGCTTTCTTGACTGAGCTCGTTACCGCTTTGGAGAAAGAACTCCCCGAGCCCAAGAAGAAAAAGTAAATTAGGCGCTTTGAGCGCCTTTTTTTTGTTTAAAATCCGTCGTTTTTGCGAGAAATACCGTCACCCGCTTGCTTTCCGACCGGTCTGATGGTATGATATAAATATCATAGAGGTTATTAGGAGTGCTGTTTATGAACGTAATGGACACCTTGCGTGAAAGAGGATTTATCAAGCAGACCGTTTTCGAAGAGGATCTTTATAAGCTTCTCGGCAGTGAAAAGGTCAGTTTTTATATCGGGTTCGATCCCACGGCGGATAGCCTTCACGTTGGGCATTATCTTGCGATGATGGCAATGAGCCATATGCAAAAAGCGGGGCACCGTCCCATCGTTTTGATCGGTGGCGGCACGGGTATGATAGGTGATCCGTCCGGTCGTACCGATATGCGTAATATGCTTACGGCGGAGACCGTCAAGCACAATTGCGAATGCTTCAAAAAGCAGATGAGCCGCTTCTTCTCCTTTGAAGGGGACAACGCCGCCGTGATGGTCAACAACGGCGATTGGCTCCTTAACCTCAATTACGTGGACTTCTTGCGTGATGTGGGCTCCTTGTTCAGCGTGAACAGGATGCTTACCGCCGAGTGCTACAAAAATCGCATGGAGAAAGGCCTCACCTTCCTTGAGTTCAACTATATGTTGATGCAAAGCTACGACTTCCTCGTGCTGTTCCAAAAGTACGGCTGCGTTTTAGAGTGCGGCGGCGACGATCAATGGAGCAATATGCTTGCCGGCGCCGACCTCATCCGTCGTAAGCTCGGCAAGGACGCCTTTGCGATGACTTTCCCGCTTCTTACCAACAGCGAAGGTAAAAAGATGGGCAAGACGGCTTCGGGCGCTGTGTGGCTCTCCGCGGAAAAGACCTCTCCGTACGATTTCTATCAATATTGGCGCAACGTGGAAGACAGCGAGGTCAGAAAGTGCATGAAGCTTTTGACCTTTATGCCTTTGGACGAGATCGAGGAAATGACCGCCCATCAGGACGAAAGGATCAACGCGGCGAAGGAGCGCCTTGCCTACGAGATCACCAAGATCGTGCACGGCGAAGAAGTCGCGGACGACGTGGTCAGAAAGGTAAAAGCGGCGTTCTCCGGCGATGCGGAGAATATGCCCACCAAAGAGATCCCCGCATCGATGAGCAAAGTGGTGGACATCTTGGCGGAAGTTGGGTTTGCGCCCAGCAAGAGCGAAGCGCGTCGTTTGATCCAAGGCGGCGCGGTAGCCATCGACGGGGTGAAAGTGACGGATTTTTCCGCCGAAGTCACCGATAGTCAGATCGCAAACGGCTTTATCCTCTACAAGGGCAAGAAAAACCGTTTGAAGGTCACTTTTTCAAAGTAAATGTATTTTACCGTAGGGGGTGACGGGACCGCAGAGGTTTCCGTCAAGCACAGCAAGTTTATCGCTTTTTGTTCCGCCGTCGCAAACGACGACGAAGCGGAAGCCTTCGTTAAGGCAGTTAAAAAGCGCTATACCGACGCGACGCACGCCCCCTATGCTTATTTGTTGGGGGAAAGATCGGAGAGGTCGAGGGCAAGCGACGACGGCGAGCCTTCCGGCACTTCTGGCATCCCCATTTTGGAAGCCATCAAAAATTCAGGATTGACCAATACGGCGGTGGTAGTGGTGCGCTATTTCGGCGGCATCAAACTCGGCACGGGCGGACTTGCTCGCGCTTACGCCGACGCCGCGCTCGCCGCGCTTTCCGCCGCGGGGAAAAGGGCGTTTGACAAGTGCGCCGTTTTTGTTATTTCCTGTGATTACGGCTTGATCTCAACCGTTCAAAATCAAATTTACGCGTTTAACGGCGTCGTTCAAAACGCCGATTATACGGGCGGAGCAGTGCTTACCGTCGCCGTCCCCGCCGCAAAAAAGGAAGCGTTCCTCGTCGCTCTTGCGGACGCAACCTCCGGGCGCGCTACGCAGGAAGAAAAGGAAGAACGCTATTGCGAGGTAAAACGATGCTGAAAGGTTTTTTGATCGGAAACTACACCGATAACAACGTTAAAACCGGCGTGACCGCCATTCTTTGCCCCAAAGGGGCAATCGGCGGCGTAAGCGTGCGCGGCGGCGCCCCCGCAACGCACGAAACCGACCTTTTGAAGTCGGAAAACACCGTACAAAAAATCAACGCCGTCGTGCTTTCGGGCGGTAGCGCTTTTGGGCTGGAAGCCATTTCGGGCGTGATGCAATATCTTTCCGAAAACGGCTACGGCTACGATACCGGCGCCGTCAAAGTGCCCATCTGCTCGGGCGCATCCATTTACGACCTTGAATACGGCTCCTTCGGCTTCCCCGATAAGGCGGCAGGCTACAAGGCGGCATCCGCCGCGGAAGAAGTTAAGGACCTCTGCGGCAACGTGGGCGCGGGCACCGGCGCAACCGTCGCCAAAATGAACGGGATGCAGTCGGCTAAGCCTTCCGGCATGGCGGTGGTCACGGCTAAAAAGGGCGACCTTGAACTTGCCGTCGTTACGGTGGTAAACGCCCTTGGCAACGTTTACGATCCTATGACCGGCGCGCCTGTTGCAGCTTCTGACGGCGCGGCGCCTTCCGGCAATTTGAACACCACCATTTCTTGCGTTTTGACAAACGCCGTTTTGACCAAGGCGCAGGCAAACAAGCTTGCGGATACCACGCAAGACGCGTACGCAAGGTGCATCCGTCCCGTGCATACGGTTTTGGACGGCGACAGCATCTTCGTGATGGCAAGCGGCGAGGTGGAAGTTTCCTTCCTCGAACTGCAAATGCTCGCGGAAGAAGTTTGCGCCGCGGCAATTTTGAAGGCGGTGAAAAAGTAATGGTAAAACTCGTTTCCGCGTTGGCTGCAAAAAAAGCGGATGAAGAGACCATTCGCAACGGCGTTTCCTCCGTCGACTTGATGAAAAAAGTCGCGGCGGGCGTCTTGGAAAACTGCTCTCTCGGCGAGGGCAGGTCTTTGATCGTCTGCGGAAAGGGTGGTAACGGCGGTGACGGGTACGCGCTGTACCTTTTGATGAAGGAAAGGGGGCTTCCGGTGGACGTCGTGGACTTCGGCGAAAGCAAGCACGAAGGCGCCGCCTCGCTTCGCGCTCTTTGCGAGAAGGAAGTCAAGAAGTTTGACGAGTCAATGAATTTTTCCGACTACCAAACCGTTTTCGATTGCATTTTCGGCATCGGGCTGGGTAGGGCGGTCACGGGCGAAGCGCTTGCCGCGATCAAAAAAATCAACGCTTCGGGCGCGCGCGTCGTTTCGGTGGATATCCCCAGCGGGCTTTCTTCCGACGGCGGCAACCAAATGGGTGAAGCCGTCCACGCCAACGTTACGATCTCGGTGCAAAATTTAAAGGTCGGTTGTTTCTTGAACGACGGCTTGGACGCCGCGGGCGAAGTTGGCGCTTTGGACGTGGGAATTGCGGACGCAGAAGGCGAAGCCTTCCTCGTGGAGGAAGAGGACGTCATAGGGCTTTTCCCGCCCCTGAAACGCAATTTGCACAAAGGAGCGCTCGGTAGGCTCAGCGTCATTGCCGGGAGCGAATCTTATTCCGGCGCGGCGGTCATTGCGGAACTCGGCGCCACGGCGTTTGCCCTCGGCGACGGTTTGGTGAAACTTTGCGTGCCTGACGTCATCCTTTACCCCGTGATGAACAAGATCACCGAATGCACGCTTTTGTCCTGCCCCTCCAAGGACGGACGCATCGCTTACGACGAAGCGATCCTACAAAAGGCTACCGCCGGCGCAAACGCGGTGCTGTTCGGTAACGGCGTGGACGTTTCGGACGAAGGCAGAAAGATCCTTCGCTATTTGATCAAAAACCTTTCCGCACCTCTCGTTTTGGATGCGGACGGGCTCAATATGCTTTCGGAAGAGCCGGAGCTTTTGCGTGAGCGCAAGGGCGCCACGGTGTTGACGCCGCACCCCCGCGAGATGTCGCGTTTGATGGGGCTTCCTACGGAAGAGATCCTTTCCGACCCCGTTTCTTACGCAAAGGAATTTGCGTCGCGCTTTGGCGTTGTGGTAGCCTTGAAGGGTGCGTCCACCGTCGTGACGGACGGCAAGACGGCTTTCGTTTCCGTGACGGGTACGCCGGGTATGGCAAAAGGCGGCAGTGGGGACCTTCTCGCCGGCGCTGTTGCGGCGTTGATCGCAGGGGGCAGGGACGGACTCCTTTCCACTTACGGAGCGGCGTATATCCTCGGCGTTGCAGGCGAAGGCGCGGCAAGAGAAAAGGGGGAGTATTCCTCTCTCCCCACCGATACCCACAGGCATATTGCGTCCGTGGTCAAATATCTTTCCGAAAAAGCTAAATAATTACTCAAAAAATCCCAAACTGATCATCAAAGCGTCGTTGACTTTTCGCATGAGGTCAAGGGGCAGCTCGCCTATCCGCTCGCGCAGACGGCGTTTGTCTATCGTGCGGATTTGTTCTAAAAGAACAACGGAATCCTTGGGTAGCCCGTAATCGCCCGCCGCGATGGCGATGTGCGTAGGCAATTTTGCCTTTCCCATTTGGCTGGTGACCGCCGCGGCGATCACGGTGGGGCTGTACTTGTTGCCCACGTCGTTTTGCACCACGAGGACGGGGCGCACCCCTCCTTGTTCGCTTCCCACCACCGGGCTGAGATCGGCATAATATAATTCGCCTCGTTTTACCATCGCGTCACCTCACGTACCCCTTGACGCCTACTACTATTGTATGTAAGAAGGGAAGGGGTTGACATTGATATCATTGCCGACGGCAAAAAAGTTTATACTTGCAAGATCATAAGATATATGTTAAAATATTAAATAGTCAAAATACGCTCGGGTTTCCGAGGAAAGAGGTTTACTATGGTAACGATCAAAGAATTACTCAAACTTGCCTTGCAACAAAAAGCTTCCGACTTGCACATCACCGTGAAGTCGGCGCCGGTGCTTCGTGTTTCCGGTACGTTCCGTTATTTCAAAACCGCTCCCTTAACGCCGGAAGATACCGAGCAAATGTGTCGCGACATTTTGGATGAAAACAACTGGCAAAAGTTGCAAAAGCTTGGCGAAGTGGACGTCGCCGTCGCCCTTGGCGAAAACCGCTTCCGTGTGAACGCGTTCCGTCAAAAGGGTTGCTACGCCATCGCCATCCGTACCATCAACAGCGTGATCCCGTCCTTCCCGGCGCTGGGGCTTCCCAACACGATGCTTGACCTTTGCAACAAGAGCAGGGGCATCATTCTGGTCACCGGTCCGACCGGTAGCGGTAAGTCTACGACCCTCGCTTCGATGATCGACTACATCAACAATCACCGCAGCGCGCACATCATCACGCTGGAAGATCCTATCGAATATTATCACAATCATATCAAGAGCATCGTTAATCAGCGCGAGATCGGCAACGACACGCGCTCCTTCGCCGCGGCGCTTCGCGCTTCCTTGCGTCAAGACCCGGACGTCATCCAAGTGGGCGAAATGCGTGACTTAGAGACCATCTCCACCGCTATCACCGCCGCAGAAACGGGTCACTTGGTCATGAGTACCTTGCACACCATCGGCGCGGCAAACACCGTTGACCGTATGGTCGACGTTTTCCCGACTTATCAGCAACAGCAGGTCAGGTTGCAGCTTTCCATGGTTTTGCAAGCCGTTATCTCGCAGCAACTTATCCCCAAAGCGGATGGTACCGGCCGTGTTTGCGCGCTTGAGATCATGCTCAACCATCCGGCAATCAGCGCTTTGATCCGTGAGGGCAAAACGCACCAGATCGCCAACACCATTATGACCAACCGCAACAGCGGCATGATGCTGATGGACGACTCCATTGCCAACTATTTGCGTCAAGGCATCATCACGCAGGAAAAGGCTATTTTGTACTCGGTAGACCCCGATTATATGCTTGCGCAAGCCAAGAAAGGCTAAGCCTTTGTTAAAAAGGATTTTTTCATAAAAATATCCGTTTTAACGCTTGACAAAATTCGGGTAAACCTATATTATAGTCATTGTCATTTGCGATCATGGCGGAACAGGCAGACGCGTACGTTTGAGGGGCGTATGGGCAACCATGGGGGTTCAAGTCCCCCTGATCGCACCAAGAGCACTTACTTCGGTAAGTGCTTTTTGTTTTATGCGGGGGACTTGATTCGTGGAGAGGCAACGGATAAGGCTTGATGATTGCGTAAGTTTTTGCCAAATGTAAAATCGACGATTTTTACGGTTTTTTCGCAGTGTTTCGTTAACTTTTCTTAATTATTCGATTTTTGATAGGGAAACTGTGGATTTTTGCAGTGTTTTTTCAAAACAAATCCAAAAATCGGTATTGACAACGGGGGTTATCCAATATATAATTATGTTAGAATTCTCTAAACGGAGGGCTAAAAAATGTTTTACAATTTTAGGAAGAATAGGAAGGCGTTTACTTTGGTTGAGTTGATCGTCGTTATCGCTATCATCGCCATTCTCGGCGCTGTCGTCGGCGTAACGGTTTCTACCTTTGTTAACAGGGCGAAAAAGACTGCTGCAACCGAACCGTTGAATCAGTTGGCAGGTATGTGGACCAATAAAGAAGAAGGTCAAACTATCGGTGATTATTTGAAAGAGTTGTTTACCGAAGAACAACAAAAATGCATAAAAGTCAGTGCAAGCGGTCAATTGTCCAAAAAGGCTCTTACCGAAAACCTTACCATTATGTTCCATGATGATAACTGCGGTAACTATTACGGCGTTTTGGTTATCAACAAGTCTACCGGCGCGGGAAAGGCCGAGGCAAAAGATGATTCTTCTACCGTAACGAATTGGGGTAGCTATACCGCATTGAAGAGCTAATAGCTTTTAGAATATTCTTGCCGCTTGTCATCCCTTGACAAGCGGCGCTTTTTTATTTATTATTATAATAAATAAACTTCTTCATTGGAGGGCCTATGAGCAAGATCTTTTTTGATACGGATTGCGAACTTTGGTATACGATGCTCCCCGAACTTGGCTGTGAGCTTTTTAAAATGCCGTACACGATCGACGGCAAGGAATACTTTTACGATATGGGCGAAGCGACGGACTTTAAGGCGTTTTACAGCGCGGTACGCGGCGGCTCGATGCCCATCACTTCCGCTTTGAACGCTCAGATCTACACCGAAATGTTGGAGCCGTACTTCCAGGCAGGGGAAGATATGCTTTATATCTCCTTTAGCTCTAAGATGTCCGGCACCTTCAATCACCTTGAAATGGCGTTGAAGCCCTTGCGCGAAAAGTACCCCAAGGCGCGCTTCCGCCGTTTTGACACCAAGAGCATTTCGTGGGGCGCGGGCGTGCAGGTCTATTACGCCGTAAAGTACTTCCAAGAAGGGCACACCTTGGACGAGGTGATCGCTTATCTTGAAAACAACGTCAACAACTTTACCGAGTACTTTGCCGTGGACGATTTGTTCCATTTGAAGCGCGGCGGTAGGATCAGCGCCGCGGCGGCAGCCATCGGCACGCTGTTTTCCTTGAAGCCCATTTTGCACGTCAACAACGACGGCGAATTGCAGGTGGTCGCCAAGGTGACCGGCGCAAACAAGGCGGTCTCTACCCTTGTGGACAAAGTCAAGACCCTTGGCGCGGAGCTGGATAAGTACCCCGTGGTCATTTTGGATGCGGACAACCAAGCAGGGGGCGACAAGCTCGAAGCAAAGGTGAAGGAAGCCTTCCCCGGTGTGGAGGTCTGGCGTTATCCCGTCGGGCCGGTCATCGGCACCCATTGCGGCCCCGGCACCATTGCGGTCATCTTCCGTTCCACCGCTCGCTAAGATGAAAAAGTTCGCGGCAATTTGCTTGCTGATCGTTTTGATCGTATGTTTTGCCGCTTGCGCGCCTACCGAAAAGACCGCGAGAGGTTTTTCGATGGGCTCCGATTACTACGTAACTTATACTTCGTCCGAGGATCTCTCGGCGGAGGTTTCAAGATTGCTCTCCTTTATTGAGGAGAGTTTTTCTGCTCGGGTGGAAGGCTCCGTCGTGAGCCGCATCAACGCCAGCGGTGTGGGAACGGTTTCCCTCACCACCGAGGAGAGCGCCGTTTTGGCGCGTTGTTTTGCCTTGGCGGAAGAGTCGGAAGGGGCGTTTGACCCCGCAGTATTGCCGCTTGTGAAGGCTTGGGGGTTTGATCCGCCGTACTTAATGAACGGGGAAGTGCCGCCCGCCGCACAGGCGATAGCGGACGCAAAAGCGTTGTCTGGCTATACGCTTTTTGGTTTTTCAAAAGAGAACGAAACCATTACCAAAACCGTGGCGGGCGCGGAGCTTGACCTTGGCGGAGCCATCAAAGGGTACGCCGCCGAACGCGTGCGCGACCTTGTCAAGGAAAAAGCGAAAACCGCCCTCGTTTACGTTGGCGGGACGATTGCCGCCGTGGGCAAAAGCTATGAGATCGGCGTGACGCCGCCGCGCGACAGCGAGGAAAGCTTTGCTTTTCGCTTTAGCTTAAAAGCGGGTGAAATTTGCGCCACAAGCGGCGATTACGAGCGCTATTACGTTTATCAAGGAAATCGCTATCATCATATTTTGGACGCAAACACGGGCTATCCCGCAACTTCCGGCGTGATCTCGGCGACCGTGGTCAGCGAGGACGGGTTACTTGCCGACGCTCTTGCCACCGCCGTCGTGGTTCTGGGGGCTGAAAAAGGCGTAGCGCTCCTTGAAAAATGCGGCGCAAAGGGCGCCATCGTCACTTCGGACAAAAAGATAACGGCCGTAGGGCTTTCCGTGACCGTTAAGGACAAAACCTATGAAATCGCTTAAGCCGCTCCGCTTATTTCGCATTTGGGACGTGGTGCTCGTTGTGTTGCTTCTCGCGCTCGTGGCGGGGGCGGTCTATCTTGCCGTATCGCCCAAAACTGGCGCCAATGCGGAAGTTTACGTGGACGGAGAACTCTACCAAACTCTGCCGCTAAATAAAGACACGGTGCTTGATTTGGATCATTTGAAGATCGTGGTGTCGGGTGGTACGGTACGCGTCGAGGATGCGGATTGCCCCGATAAGGTATGTGAAAGGTGCGGGGCGATCAGCAAGGCGGGGCAAACCATCGTTTGCTTGCCAAATCGCATTGTGATAAAAATCTCGGGCAAAGGTGAAGTGGAGGCGATCTCATGACGGCAAAGAAAGCGGCGCAAACGGCGGTGCTTCTCGCAGTCGCCTTGATCCTCGGCTTTTTGGAAAACTTGCTTCCGCCGGTTTTTCCCATGCTCCCGTACGCAAAGATCGGGCTCGGAAATGCGGCTGTTCTTCTTGCTTTGATTTGGCTTGGCGTGCCGTACGCGGCGGTCATCCTCGTTTTAAAATGCGTCGTCATCGGGCTTTTCTCCGGCGCGCCGACGATGATCCTTTATTCCCTCGGCGGTGGGGTGCTTTCCTTCCTCGTTATGGCGGGACTTTTGAAGCTTGGCGCAAACGGCGTGCCCGCTGTCAGCGCGGCGGGCGGCGTTATGCACAACGTCGGGCAGATCTTGGTTGCCATTGCCTTTACCGGCACGGCGGGCGTTGCGGTTTTGCTGGTTTATCTTGCTTTGTTTGGGCTGGTTGCCGGCGCGGTCATCGGTGTGATCGTTTATTTTGTGGATAAGGGCGTACGCCGCCCGAAGGAAAGCCAAAATGCTTGAAAAAGAAGTTTTCAAACGCAAGACGGTCCTGCTTGATAGGCTTGAAAAATTCGGATTTATCCGTGAAAACGGTAATTTTGTCTATGAAAGAAAAATTTACGAAGGCATGATCGCCAAGGTGAAGATTTCCCCTTTGGGCGAAGTTACGGGCGAGGTCTACGACGAGGACTTTAAGGAGCCGTACGTCAATTATCGCGTGGAATCCGCGACGGGCGCCTTCGTCGTGGGTGTCAGAAACGCCTATCTTGCGCTTTTGAACGAAATTGCCGCCGCGGTGACGGAAACAAAACTTTATATGGGCGGGCAGACCAACCGCATCAATTCTTTTATTTGCGAGAAATACGGTGTCAAGCCCGAATTTATGTGGAAGAAGTTTCCGCACTTTGGCGTTTACCGCAACGACGCAACGAAAAAGTGGTTTGCGATCATTATGGACATCGGCAGGGGCAAGGTTTTCCCCGGCGAACAAGGCGAGATCGAAGTAATGAACCTCAAACTGGATGACAATGCCGAAGAGTACCTAAAGCAGGGCGCCGCCCATCCCTCCTACCATATGAACCACAAAAGTTGGGTGACGGTGGTCTTTGATGACGGCGTCCCGGACGAAACGATAAAGGAAATGATAGAGATATCCTTTCAAAACTCGTTTAAGAAGAAATAAAAAAAGCGCCTAAAAGGCGCTTTTTAAATCACTCTTGTTTTTCGGATGGTTATCACGCTCTTTGCGTTGGGGTCCGCTTCGTAGCCTTCAAAAATAATGTTTTCGGCATAGGTGCGGGCTTTCTTTTCCAAAATGGGGTTGGACACCGTCCAAGCAAGCACTTTTGGCGCTTTGCTGCGAAGGATGATGGAACGGCGGTCGTTTAAATTGGTGACCAGGTAAGAAATAAAGTCGGGATGAATGATGCCGGACCAATAGAGAGCGAAGCTGACCACGTCCGAAGCGAGGATGCCGATGGGCACCGAAGGAACGTGCTTGCGGTACCAGGAAAGGGCAGTGGGGCTGAAGGATTGGATGGCGTAATTGCCGTGGTAATTCTCCAATGCTTCCGCAACGCGTTCCGCCACGCGGGTACGGATGTAGGTTTTGATCTCGATCAAAAGGCCCGTCCTGCCGCCGACGTACTCCAAAACTTCCTCAAAAGTGGGGATGCGCTCGTTGACGAAGGGGAGCAGGTAATGGGAAAGTTGCTCGTAGGTGAGGTCCTGCAATTCGACGTTTTCACCAAAAATGCGCTCTAAGGTGTTGTCGTGAAAAACGACCAAAGTATCGTCGGCAAGGATATGTACGTCGATCTCGATATTATAGCCTTTTTGGATGGCGGCTTCAAAGGCTGCCAAACTGCTTTCCATCACGCCGCCGCCGTGCAAACCGCGGTGTGCGATGGGCTTATCAAACAGCCAATCGTGATTGATAACTTTCGGTGCGATTTTTGCCATAGCAACCTCCTTTAGTTAATATTATAGCACAACTTTTGGCTATGTAAATACTTTACCTTATAAAAAAAATATTATATAATAACTTATGCGACAAGCGTCGCATCGGACGGCATATGGATAAGAATCATATCAGAAATTTTTGTATAATCGCGCATATCGATCACGGCAAAAGCACCCTTGCCGATCGCTTGATGGACGTTACGGGCACGGTGCCCGAGCGGGAGGCGAAGGAACAGCTTCTCGACAATATGGAAATCGAGCGCGAAAGGGGCATTACCATCAAACTTCAACCCGTCAGAATGTTTTACAAATTGGACGGCGAGGAGTATATGCTCAACCTGATCGACACGCCGGGGCACGTGGACTTTACGTACGAGGTTTCGCGTTCTCTCGCCGCGTGCGAAGGCGCGGTGCTCGTGGTGGACGCCACGCAGGGCGTGGAAGCGCAAACCCTCACCAACGTTTATCTTGCCATCGACAACAATCTCGAAGTTATCCCCGTCATCAACAAGGTGGATTTGCAGGGCGCAGACGTGGAGGGTACCAAGCGCGAGATCGAAGACATCATCGGCATCCCCGCCGCGGATGCTCCCGCCATCAGCGCGAAAACGGGCTTGAACGTTGAAGCCGTTTTGGAAAGCATCATTTATAACCTGCCCGGCGCGCGCGGTGATGAAAACGCGCCGCTCAAAGCTTTGATCTTCGATTCCGTTTACGACAACTACAAGGGCGCCATCAGCTTTATCCGCGTGATAGACGGCTCAGTCAAGGTTGGTGACAAAATCAAAATGTTCAGTACCGGCAAGGTGTTCGACGTCACCGAAGTTGGAGTGTTTACCCCCAAAATGATGCCGGTGAAAGAACTCTCCACGGGGGAAGTCGGTTACCTCGCCGCAAGCATTAAAAACGTTTCGGATACCGCGGTAGGCGATACCATCACCCTTGCCGAGGGTGGCACCAAAGAGCCTTTCCCCGGCTATAAAGCGGTAAAACCGGTGGTTTTTGCGGGTATTTTCCCCGCGGACGGCAGCAAGTATACCGAACTTAGGGA
>JAGAAA010000119.1 GCA_017615495.1 Clostridia bacterium | reverse complement strand
CACGCCGCACGGTATGATCGCGGTGGAAGGGAAGGACTGCACCTTCTACGCCATCGTCCTCAACCCCACCGGAGAGCCCATCCCCGAGCTTTCCCCCGTGAAAGCCATTCAGGACGGCGTCAAGGCAAAAGCCGACGACAAAGAGCGCGCTTATAAAAAGTTCATCGACGTTGAAGAAGACGAACACGGCACGCCCACTTCCATCAAGTTCAAAAACACCGAAAAATTCAACTTTGCCTTCGATATCGTGGACGCCGTGGCGGACCGTGAGCCGGACAAAATGTGCATGTT
Organism: Clostridia bacterium; assembly: GCA_017615495.1. Classification (GTDB taxonomy): domain Bacteria; phylum Bacillota; class Clostridia; order Christensenellales; family CAG-1252; genus CAG-1252. Next base: position 11,393 of record JAGAAA010000119.1, on the reverse strand, counting down.
GCACGTTTCCAAGGATATGACCGAGCGCCGCTTCACCTTCCTCGATATGAAAAAGGCGTCCGCTCGTTGCGCCAACTACTTTAAGTCCCTCGGCATCAAAAAGGGCGACAGGGTTATGCTTGTCCTCAAAAGACACTATCAATTCTGGTTTGCCATGCTGGGTCTCAACAAGCTCGGCGCCATTGCGATCCCCGGCACCAATCAACTTTTGGAGCACGACTTCGAGTATCGTTTCAACAGTGCGGAGATCGGCACCATCATCTGTACCGCAGACGGCGATACCGCGCATCAAGTGGATCTGGCGGCGGCAAAGTGCCCCTCGCTCAAAAACAAGCTTATCGTCAACGGCACTCGTGAAGGGTGGAGGAACTTTGACGAAGAGTACCCCCTTTACAGCACTCACTTCAAGCGTACCGAGATGTCCCCGGGCGGCAACGACACGATGTTGATGTTCTTCACGTCAGGCACGTCGGGCTACCCCAAGATCGCGGCTCACAACTACAAGTACGCCCTCGGTCATTTCCACACCGCAAAGTATTGGCACACCGTCGACCCCGACGGCTTGCACTTCACCATCTCGGATACCGGCTGGGCGAAGTCGATGTGGGGCAAACTGTACGGGCAATGGCTGTGCGAAGCGGCAACCTTCGTTTACGATTTCGACCGCTTTGACGCGGCGACCATCTTGCCGATGTTCGCAAAGTACCACATCACCACCTTCTGCGCACCTCCGACGATGCTCAGAATGATGATCAAGCAGGACATTTCCAAATACGATTTTTCTTCCGTGCGCCATATGACCACGGCGGGCGAAGCCTTGAACCCCGAGGTATATCGTCAATTTGAAAAGGCGACGGGGCTTCAGATCCTCGAAGGGTTCGGTCAATCCGAATCCACGATGATCATCGGCAACCTCGTGGGCGCGCCGCACAAGATCGGTTCGATGGGTAAGCCCGCGCCGATCTACGACGTTGCGCTTTTGGATTCCGAAGGCAAAGAGGTCGGCGACGGTGAAACGGGCGAGATCTGCATCAGCCTCAAAAACGGCTCCCCGATCGGGCTCTTTACCGAGTACTATCGCGACCCCGAAAAGACCAAGGAAGCGCGCCACGACGGTTGGTACCACACCGGCGACCTTGCCTGGCGTGACGAAGACGGCTTCTACTGGTACGTGGGCAGGGCGGACGACGTCATCAAGTCTTCCGGCTACCGCATCGGGCCCTTCGAGATCGAAAGCGTCATTATGGAGCTCCCCTACGTTTTGGAATGCGGCGTTTCCGCCGTGCCTGACGAAGTCAGAGGTCAAATCGTCAAAGCAAGCATCGTTTTGACCAAGGGCACAGAGCCTTCCGACGACTTGGTCAAGGAGATCCAGGAGTACGTTAAGCACCACACCGCGCCGTACAAGTACCCGCGCGTGGTGGTTTTCCGCGACGAATTGCCCAAGACCGTGAGCGGTAAGATCCAAAGAAACAAGCTGTGATCTCCCTCGCGCGCGTTTGACAAAAAGCGTAAAAAGAGAGTATAATAACAAAATACACGATTATGAAGCGAATCACTATGATCCTCGGCCACTACGGAAGTGGCAAAACCAATATCGCAGTCAATCTCGCCGCCGCGTACAGAAAGGAGCGGGAGCGTGTTGCGATAGCGGACTTGGACATCGTGAACCCATATTTCCGCACAAAAGACAGCATGGATTTTTTGCAGGAAAGGGGCATCCGCTTGATCGTGTCGGACTACGCAAACACCAACCTTGACATTCCCGCCTTGCCGCAAGACATGTACGCGGTGACGGACGACAAGGGGTTGACCTGCGTGCTTGATATCGGCGGCGACGACCGCGGCGCGTTGGTGCTTGGCAGGCTTCGTCCCGGCATTTTGGAGGAAAACGATTACGAAAACCTTCTCGTGATCAATCGCTTCCGTCCGTTGACGGCGGATGCGGCAAGCACCGTCGAGGTGATGCGTGAGATCGAACTTGCGTCGGGGATCCCCTTCACCGGGATCATCAACAATTCCAATCTCGGGGCGGAAACGACGGCGGAAGACGTGCTTTCTTCCCTCTCGTACGCTAAAGAGGTTTCGAAACTCGCGTCGCTCCCCATCCGCATGACCACGGTGAAGGAAGACGTGGCAAAACAACTGATCGGCAAGGTAGACGGGCTGTTCCCGCTTACGTTGCAACCGAATTTTATCGAAAAGAAAATACAGTAAAGGAGATGGCTTATGGCAAAACTGACGTTTAGGACAGATAACTGCAAAGGCTGCGGATTGTGCGTGGACGTATGTCCCAAAAAAGTCCTGCAACTCGCTCCCGACAAGATCAACAAAAGAGGGCATCACCCCGTGGAGGCGGCGCGTCCCGATGACTGCATCGGTTGCGGCTCCTGCGCGATCATGTGCCCTGATTTCATAATCAAAGTAGAGAGGTGAACTATGGCTGACAAAGTACTCATGAAAGGCAACGAAGCGATCGCGGAAGCGGCGATCAAAGCCGGTTGCAGGCATTACTTCGGCTATCCCATCACTCCGCAGACCGAGGTCGCGGCGTACATGGCGAAGAGAATGCCCAAGATCGGCGGCACCTTCCTTCAAGCGGAAAGTGAGATCGCGGCGATCAACATGGTTTACGGCGTGGCAAGCGCGGGTCTTCGCGTTATGACCTCGTCTTCTAGCCCGGGCATCTCTTTGAAGGGCGAAGGTATCAGCTACCTTGCCGGTGCGGATCTTCCCGCTCTCGTGGTCAACGTGCAGCGCGGCGGCCCCGGTCTCGGCGGCATCCAACCCAGCCAATCGGATTACTTCCAATCCACGCGCGGCGGCGGCCACGGCGATTATCATATGATCGTCCTCGCCCCCTCCTCGGTGCAGGAAATGGCGGAGCTTACCGTCAAGGCGTTTGAACTTGCCGATAAGTATCGCATGACTTCCATGGTGCTGGCGGACGGCACGATGGGGCAGATGATGGAGCCGGTCGACCTCAACTTCGACGTTGCTCCCGCGCCTGAGAAGCCTTGGGCGACCACGGGCACCGAAATGAAGCGCAAGCACAACATCGTCAATTCTCTCTCCCTCGTTCCGGAAGAACTTGAGAAGCTCAACATCGCAAGATTCGAGCGCTACGAGCTCGTCAAGAAGAACGAAACGATGTACGAGGAGTACATGATGGACGACGCCGATATCGCCATCGCGGCGTTTGGTATCGCGGCGCGCGTCAGCAAAAACGCCGTCAACGAAGCCAGAAAGAGAGGCATCAAGGCGGGCCTTATCCGTCCCATCACCTTGTGGCCGTTCCCCGACGCTCCCTTCAAGAAGGCGGCGACGCACGTCAAGCAGATCATCTCTGTGGAACTCAATATGGGGCAGATGATCGAGGACGTTCGCCTCGCATCCGAGTGCAAAGTCCCCGTCACCCTTTGCAACCGCGTGGGCGGTATGATCCCCTCGCCGGAGCAAGTGCTTGACGCCATCGTTAAGGCGAGTAAGTAAGGAGGTAGAAGCATGATAGTATACGATAAACCGCACGCACTTTTGGACGTGCCTCTCCATTATTGCCCCGGCTGCACGCACGGCATCGTGCACAAGCTGGTGGCGGAAGTCATTGACGAACTCGGCATCGAGGGCAAGACCATCGGCATCGCGCCGGTCGGCTGCTCCGTTATGGCGTACGACTACTTCGCTTGCGATATGATCGAAGCGGCGCACGGCAGGGCGCCCGCAGTGGCAACCGGCGTCAAGAGGGCGGATCCCTCCAAGATCGTCTTCACCTATCAGGGCGACGGCGACCTCGCTTCCATCGGTATGGCGGAAACCGTCCACGCCGCGGCGAGAAATGAAAACATCACCGTGATCTTCATCAACAACGCGATCTACGGTATGACGGGCGGACAAATGGCGCCCACCTCCCTCGTCGGGCAGGTCACACAGACCTCTCCCTACGGCAGGGACCCCAAGCTTTGCGGCTACCCCATCAAGGTGTGCGAATTGCTTTCCGAACTGGAAGGCGCAGAGTACTTGGAGCGCGTCACCGTCAACAGCATCCCGCACATTCGCGCTGCGAAGAAGGCCATCAAAAAGGCGTTTATGAACCAGATCGAAGGCAAGGGCTTCTCCCTCATCGAAGTGGTCTCTTCCTGCCCCACCAACTGGGGTATGACGCCGCAAAACGCTTTGAAGTGGATCGAGGAGAAAATGCTCCCGCAGTATCCCTTGGGCGTTTACAAGGATAGAAGCAACGGGGAGGTAAAGAAGTAATGAGCACGAAGCAATTCCTCTTTTCCGGTTTTGGCGGACAGGGCATCCTCTTCGCCGGCAAATTCATCGCTTATAAGGGGCTTATCGAGGATAAGCAGGTCAGCTGGCTCCCCTCCTATGGTCCCGAAATGCGTGGCGGCACGGCAAGCTGCAGCGTTATCGTGTCGGACGAGCCGGTAGGCTCCCCCATCGTCACCTATCCCGACGTTCTCGTCGCAATGAACCTTCCTTCGTTGGACCGTTTTGAAGGCAAAGTCGCTCCCGGCGGCATGATCTTTTTGGATTCTTCCTTGATCGAGCGCGAAGTTGTAAGAAAGGACGTGAAGGTGTTCAGGATTCCCGCAACCAGGCTTGCGGGGGAGAACGGCTTCCCCACCCTTGCCAACATGATCATCGTGGGCAAGATCTTGAAGGAACTCGGCGAATATAACGACGAAGGTTTGAAGGCGGCGCTTGCAAAGGTCATCAGCGCGAAGCACGCCGATATGATGGAGGTCAACCGCAAGGCGATCGACCTCGGCGCAAGTTTATAAGGAGAAATTATGGAAATCAAATTTGTTAAAAACCCGAATCCGAAGACCATGCCTCCTGAGGACACTCTCGGTTTCGGCAAGTATTTTACCGATCATATGTTCATCATGGACTACACTCCCGACAAGGGCTGGCACGACGCTCGCATCGTTCCGTTTGAGAACCTTTCGATCCATCCCGCCTGCACCGCGCTCCACTATGGCTCCGAGATCTTTGAAGGTCTCAAGGCGTACCGTCGCGCGGATGGTGAAGTTCAGCTTTTCCGTCCCATCGAGAACATCCGCAGGATGAACAACTCCGCGGAAAGGCTTTGCTTGCCCGAGATCCCCGAGGATCTTGCTATGCAAGTGCTTCTTGACTTTGTCAAGTGCGAGAAGGATTGGACTCCGCACAAGAAGGGCACCTCGCTTTATTTGCGTCCCTTCATGTTCGGCAACGACGAGTCCCTCGGCGTTCACGCCGTCAAGCACGCCACCTTTGTGATCATCGCTTCCCCCGTGGGCAGCTACTACAAAGAGGGCATCAACCCCGTGAAGATCATGATCGAATCGGAGGACGTCCGCGCAGTCCGCGGCGGCACCGGTTACGCCAAGTGCGGCGGCAACTACGCGGCTTCCAACCGCGCCGGCAAGAAGGCTGAAGACAAGGGCTATTCCCAGGTGCTTTGGTTGGACGGCGTGGAAAGAAAGTACATCGAAGAAGTCGGCGCGATGAACGTTATGTTCAAGATCGCAGGCAAGATCGTCACCCCCAAACTGACCGGCTCCATCCTCCCCGGCATTACGAGGAAGAGCTGCATCGAAGTTTTGAAGAAGGCGGGTTACGTCGTGGAAGAAAGGCTTCTCTCCGTAGACGAGCTTGGCGAAGCTTTGAAGAACGGCACCCTCGAAGAGGCGTGGGGCTGCGGCACCGCCGCGGTGGTTTCCCCGATCGGCGAATTGTGCTATAAGGACGTAAAATATACCATCAACAACGGTAAGATCGGCGAAGTAACGCAGAAATTGTACGACACCTTGACCGGCATCCAATGGGGTGAGATCAAGGACGATTTCGGTTGGACCGTAGCCGTCAAATAACAAAGAGAGGAAATAGGTATGGAAAAAATCAGAGTAGCGACGAAACTTTGCGCAAACGACAACGAATTGTCCTTTAAGGAGAAATTTGAGATCGCCAGGCTTCTTGAGAAGCTATGCGTTTCTGTCATCGAATTTCCCGAGCTATCGGACAGCAAAGAAGACGCGCTACTGCTCCGTACCTGTGCTTCCGCTGTCAAAAACAGCGTTCTTTCCGTGGCGGTAGCCGATAAGGCGGCGGTGGATACGGCGGTCAGCGCTCTCGCGGGCGTGAAGAACTTCGCGCTTCGCGTGGAACTTTCGCTTTCTCCCGTCGGTATGGAATATCTCCATCACAAAAAAGCGCCCAAAATGCTTGAGTGGATCCCCGAGATCATTGCCGCGGCTAAGGCAAAGTCCTCCCGCGTGTACTTCTGCGCTTTGGACGCCACCCGTGCGGAAGACGATTTCTTGAAAGAAGCGCTCCTCGCGGCTGAAAAGGCAGGGGCAAACGCCGTGTACCTTTCGGACGACGCGGGCGAGATGCTTCCGGATGAATTTGCTTCCTTTGCGGAAAAGTACGCCAAGATGCTTTCTATCCCCGTGGGCGTGGCTTGCTCCGATAAGAGCGGCTTCGCGCTTTCTTCCGCCGTGCTTGCGGTGAAGAAGGGTATCAAAGCGGTGCGCACCGTCATTGCGGACGACGGCATCTCCCTTGAGGACCTTGCCGAGTGCGTGAAAAACAGCGGCAACCGCAACGGCATCGCCACCGATATCACGTATACCGAACTGCACCGCGTCAGCAAGCAGATCGCGCAGATCCTTTCCGGCACGGAAGGGAAGAGCCCGCTTGCTTCCGCAACTTCCTTGGAACAAAAGATCACCTTGGACGACAAGGACGACAAGGATACCGTCATCGACGCCACCGTCAAGATCGGCTACGACCTTTCGGACGAAGACAAAGACAAGGTTTACGAAGAGTTTCTCCGCGTTGCCGCCAAAAAGAGAGTGGGCGCAAAAGAACTTGACGCTATCGTTGCGTCGGTGGCTTTGCAAGTGCCCGCGACTTACAAGCTGGAAAGCTACGTTGTCAACAACGGCAACATCATTCGCGCTTCCGCCCAGATCACCCTCACAAAAGATGGTGAAAAGATGCAGGGCATCATGATGGGCGACGGCCCCATCGACGCGGCGTTCCTTTGCTTGGAGCAGATCATCGGCACCCACTACGAACTTGACGACTTTGAGATCCAATCCGTCACCGAAGGCAAAGAGGCGATGGGCTCCGCCCTCGTCAAGCTTCGCAAGGACGGAAAGCTTTATTCCGGCAAGGGTATTTCCACCGATATCATCGGCGCGTCCATCCGCGCATATCTCAGCGCCGTGAACAAGATCGTGTACGAGGAGGCATAAAATGAAACTTTCCTTTTCAACGAAAGGGTGGCACGACTCCTCCTTTGATGAGTTTTGTTCACTCGCGGTCAACCTCGGCTTCGACGGGGTGGAACTGCACAACATCCACAATAAACTGTTTACCGATAAGGACGGCGCCTTCCACGACTATACGGCGGCGGCAACTTTGCGCAATCTGTACGTCAAAAAGTTGACCATCCCCTGCATCGACGCCATTTGCGACGTTGCGGACGCTTCCAAAGCGGCGGAAGCCGAAGAGGAAGTTTTGAAGTGCGTGGAGATCGCCAAAAACCTCAAGATCCCCTATCTTCGCGTTCGCGCCGAAGCGCACGAGGATAAGGAAACCGCCACGCAAGCGGTAAAAGAGCTCCTTGCGCGCATCATTCCCGTGGCGGAAAAAGCCAAGGTCACCATTTTGATGGAGACGGCGGGGCTGTTTGTTTCCAGCGCGGAACTCAGGGACTTGTTGCAAAGTTTCGCAAGCGATACGCTTGCCGCGCTTTGGAACTTTTCCGCGGCGTACTTCGGCTCGTCCGAACTGCCCGAGACCGTCATCCAAAACCTCGGCGCGTACGTCAAGCACGTGCATTTGAACGACGCCAAAAAGAAGGACAAAGGCACCGAATTCTGTCTCTTGGGTGAGGGCGACCTCCCCGTAAAGGAGATGATGGCGGCGCTTCGCTCCGTCAACTACGACGGCTTTATCTCCTTGGTGTGGAACCCCGAGTGGTGCCCCGAGCTTCGCGATATTGAGGTCATCTTCTCGCAGTTCGCCAGCTATATGAAGCAATTTGGCGATACCGCCAAAGGCGACCGCGCTCTTTACTACAACAAAAGACATACCGGTAAGTACGTTTGGAAGAAGGAAATTTTGATCGACGAAACCTTCCCTTCCGTCCTCGACAGGATGTGCGAGGAATTCCCCGATCAATACGCCTTTAAGTACACCACCTTGGACTACACTCGCACTTATACCGAATTCCGCGCCGACGTGGACGAATTCGCCCGCGCCTTGATCGCAATGGGCGTTAAGGCGGGCAGTCACGTGGCGGTTTGGGCGTCCAACGTGCCGCAATGGTACATCACTTTCTGGGCTACGGTCAAGATCGGCGCGGTGCTGGTCACCGTCAATACGGCGTACAAGATCCACGAGATCGAATACCTGTTGAAGCAATCCGATACTCATACTTTGGTCATGACCGAAGGCTCCAAGGACACCCACTACGGCAAGATCGTGGCGGAGCTTTGCCCCGAACTGGCGGAAAAGAAACCGGGCGATCCTTTGCACGCAAAGAGGCTCCCCTTCCTCCGTAACGTCATTACGGTGGGGTACAAGCAAAAAGGTTGCCTCACTTGGGCGGACGCCTTAAAGAGGGCAAGCGAAGTCAAGCAGGAGGAAGTGTTGCGCATGGCGGCGGCAGTCAACAAGCACGACGTTTGCAACATGCAATATACCTCCGGTACCACCGGCTTCCCCAAGGGCGTTATGCTCACCCACTACAACATCGTAAACAACGGCAAATCCATCGGCGACAGAATGGACCTTTCCACCGCGGATAGGATGATGGTGCAAGTGCCTATGTTCCACTGCTTCGGCATGGTGCTCGCAATGACGGCTACCATGACGCACGGCGGCACTTTGCTTCCCTTGCCGTATTTCTCGCCCAAGACCTCGCTTGCTTGCATCAACAACGAGCATATCACGGCGTTCCACGGCGTGCCCACGATGTTTATCGCCATGCTGGAGCATCCCGACTTCAAAAAGACGGATTTCTCTTATATGCGCACCGGCATCATGGCAGGTTCCCCGTGCCCCATCTCCGCAATGCAGCAGGTGGTGGATAAGATGAACATGAAGGAGATCACCATCGTGTACGGTCAGACCGAGGCTTCCCCCGGTTGCACGATGAGCTCCACCGACGACCCCATTGAAGTGCGCGTTGGCACCGTCGGCAGACCCATGCCGGAGATCGAGTGCCGCATCGTCAACCCGGAGACGGGCGAAGATTGCCCCGACGAAGTGACGGGCGAATTCCTCGCGCGCGGGTATAACATTATGAAAGGCTACTACAAGATGCCCAAAGCCACCGAAGCCGCCATCGACAAGGACGGCTGGCTCCATACGGGTGACCTCGCTTGCCGCACCAAGGACGGCAACTTCCGCATTACGGGCAGATTGAAGGACATGATCATCCGCGGCGGTGAAAACATTTACCCCAAGGAGATCGAGGAATTCATCTACACCCACCCGAAGGTTTCGGACGTGCAGGTCATCGGCGTGCCCGACGAGCAGTACGGTGAGGAGATCATGGCGTGCGTCATCTTGAAGGAAGGCGAAACCATGACCGCGGACGAAATGAAGGCGTACATCGGCGCGAATATGGCGCGCCACAAGGTGCCCAGATACGTCGACTTTGTGGATTCCTTCCCGATGAACGCGGCGGGCAAGATCTTGAAGTACAAGATGCGCGAAGACGCCATTGAAAAACTCGGTTTGCAGAAGGCCAGCAAGATCGTCACCGCATAATCAATAGTGAACTTGCTTCGCAGTGAAGTTTGACTGTCGTCAAGTGAAGTTACTTCGCAGTGAAGTTTGCGCCTCCGGCGCAAGTTGTGGAATAATTATCCTTAACTTCTCGCACAGCGAGAAACTTCACTTTGAGAGCATTGCGAACAAAACTTCACTATGAGCGAATGCGATAACTGCACTATGCGCCACCCGCGGCGCATAACTTCACTTGTTATAATCAACAGAAGGAGTTGCTTCGCTCTTGTTTGGAGCGAAGCACTTTTTATTAAAAAAGGGAATACAGCTAATAGAGAGAGAGGATGATTAATTTAAGTGTCGGAAAACCCTATAAAGTGCTTTTGAGGTATATCTTACCTCTCTTTTTGAGCGTGGTTTTCCAGCAGGTCTACAACATTGCGGACAGCATCGTTGCGGGCAAGTTTATCGGGGAAGAAGCCCTTGCGGCGGTGGGCAACAGCTACGAGATCACCCTTGTGCTTTTGGCGTTTGCCTTCGGTTGCAACATGGGCGCCTCCATCGCTACGGCAAAAAACTTTGGCGCGGGCGACTTGGTGGAGATGAAAAGCGCAGTCTATACCTCAATGCTGATGACGCTTGGCGTCACCGCAGTGCTTACCGCGGTGGGGTTTGCCGCCGCAAAGCCCCTCCTTGCGCTGCTTAACACGCCGGCGGAGATCATGGCGGATAGCCTTGCTTACCTTTACATTTATTTGGCGGGGCTGTTGTTCCTATTTTTCTACAACGTGGCGACCGGCATCTTTGCCGCGCTGGGTGACTCGGTAACGCCCTTTGTGTTTTTGGTCATTTCCTCCGTGGCAAACGTCTTTATGGACATCTTGTTCGTAGCCGTTTTCAAAATGGGCGTCAAGGGGGTGGCGTGGGCTACCTTTATCTGTCAGGGCGTCAGCTCGGTGACGGCGTTTGGCGTGCTTGCGTGGCAACTCAAAAAGGTAAAGACGGAGCGTAAGCCCAAAAAGTTTTCCAAGGCGGCGCTCAAGGACTTTTTGCTCGTGGGCGTGCCCAGCACCTTACAACAGAGCTTTATCTCGGTGGGCAATATAGCCTTGCAAGGGCTGATCAATACTTTTGGCACTTCCACCATCGCGGGCTATGCCGCCTCGGTAAAGTTCAACAATTTTGCCATCACAAGCATGCACCAGGTTGGCAACGGCGTCAGCAACTATACGGCGCAAAACTTGGCGGCGGAGCAGCAGGGCAGAGTTAAGGAAGGCTTCAAGTGGGGGCTCGTAATTGCGTCAAGCATCGGGCTGCTCTTTTTCTTCCTCTACTTTTTCTTCAACAGGCAGATCATGCTGTTGTTCTTAAACCGTGACAGCAAGGCGGCAATTGAAGTCGGGCACGACTTTTTGGTAACCGTATCGCCCTTTTACGCGATCATCTCGTCAAAGCTTGTGGCGGACGGCGTCCTTCGCGGCGCGGAAAAGATGGGTTGGTTTATGGTGGCGACATTCACCGACCTTGCCTTGCGCGTTGGCTTTGCCTTCCTGCTTGCAAGCACGTATCTTGGCGCCCGCGGCATTTGGTGGGCGTGGCCCATCGGCTGGCTCATTGCCGTGGGGCTTTCCGTGGCGTTTTACTTCGCCGGCGTT
>JAGAAA010000118.1 GCA_017615495.1 Clostridia bacterium | reverse complement strand
TCGGAAAGCTCGGAAATGCGCTTGCGGATATGCCTGCGGTCGGTTTCAAGCTTGGTCTCGCCCGAGCCGCCCATTGCGTATAACCCGCCGCGCTGACGGCTCATAGACGCGCCCTGCCCAACCAAAAGCGGGAGAGTATATTTCAGGCGGGCAAGTTCCACTTGAAGCCTGCCTTCCGCCGTGGTGGCGTGTTTTTCAAAGATCTCCAAAATGAGGGTGCCGCGGTCAATGACCTTGCGTCCGAGGCGCTCCCCAATGGCGGCGTGTTGCGCCGCGTTCAAAGGCACGTCGAAAACCACGAGGGCTGCGTCCTTGATCTGCGCTTCCATGGCGATCTCGTCGATCTTGCCGCTGCCGACGTAATAGACCGAGTCCACCGTCGTGCGCTTTTGCATGATCCTGCCGACGGGGTCGTAGTTTGCCGTTTCCGCCAGGCGCTTGAGTTCGTACAAAGAGTCTTCGTCACCGACGCCCACAAGCAAGCAACGGTTGTTGACTTCCTCCTTGACGGAAGATTTGTTTTTGCCCACAGAATCGCATTCCACGATCATCTCGAGCAAAGCGGCGTGGTCCATCGACGCGATCTCCACGTCCTTCAGTTTTACCCCCGTGGGGGAAACGTAGCCTATTTGCATCCTGCGCGCGCCGGCGCCGGAAACGCCCACCGCCGCCAAACAATCGTAATTCATCTCTTTCAACGCGGAAATATCCGCGGCGGAAAGCGCAGCGGAGCCCTTGGGGTGGGTATGGATCACACGGATCTTGCACTTGGAGTTTTCTCCGCGGCGCTTGCCCATATCCAATGCGTCCACCTTGGCGGAATCCCCTACCGAGATGGCTTCCACTCTACCCGAACGCGAAATGAAAACGGAAACCTCCCGCCCCGTTTCTTGGGTGAATTCGGTGATCACGGCAAGAGTTTCCTCACTGACGAGCGAGGTCTTATCGGTAAAGCCGAGGTGCTTTTCAAGCCGCCACAAAAGGGCGCGCTTTATGCCGCTGATATTGCCGTGTATCATATTGATATTATAATAAAAATTTCACGGTTTATCAAGTCAATTCTCGCGCGGAATAATCCAAACGCGGAGGGCATAAGGTTTACTATGTTTTTTTGGAGGAACGATATGAAAAAAGTTTATTTTGGCATCGCACTCGTCTTAGCGCTTTCTCTTTGTTTGTTCGCGGGGTGCAAAAAGGCGCCGACCGAAGAAAAAAGTCCCCTTGAAAAGCGCGTCAGCACCTACCACGACGCCGTTTACGTCGGGTCAAACGACGATTTCAACGCAAGTTTCGTCACGGGCGAATGTGAAAAGCTGATTGTGATCGACGGCGAAGTAGGCGATCTTGCCCCTTTTGCCACCTTGACCGTGACCCCCCTTTCCGCCCCGCTTTTTAACAACGCGTACAGCTACGTTCTGAAAGGAGAAACGGGCGAACTGACGGGCGATCTCACCAAAGACGTGGTGGGCGCCGCCTTCTCCGCCGAAGTCAAGGACGCAAAAACGATAGGCAAGATCCTCTCCGTGACGGTCAAAGCGGAAGGGATATTGGAAAGCGACGTCCCCCTCACCGATAAGCTGGACGGAGCGCTTACTTGGAAGGAGATCCTGTCCATTGCCGGAAAGGAACTTTCCGAAACCATCGCCGCCGAGAGCGACACCGGCAACTTACAACGTGAGATCTACGTCAAGCTCGTAAACGCCCTGTCCGCCGGCGACGCGCCCTATTACTACTACGTTTCCTTCATCAAATCCCCCTCTGATTATTGGGCGCTTCTACTCGACCCGACCACCGGCGAAGTGATCAGCAAAAAAATTTAAAAAACTTTTTTCCAACGCTTGACAAGCGCTTTTACGAATGCTATCATACAATAAACCCATTAAAACGATAGGTTGAAACGACCGTTCGTAAATAACCAAAGGAGGGAATTGGTATGAAAAGCAAAAGTATAGCAGTCTACGCATTAATGAGCGCGCTTGTCATGGTCGCGACCTTTGTGGTACGGATTCCCATGGTTGCGACGGACGGCTACCTCAACTTAGGCGACGGCCTCGTGCTCTTCTGCGGCGTGGCGTTCGGCCCGGTGGCGGGGCTTATTGCCGGCGGCATCGGTAGCGCCCTTGCCGACATGATCGCCGGGTACGCGCATTGGATCCTCCCCACCTTTTTGATCAAAGGGTTGGAAGGCGCGCTTGCGGGATTGGTGTTTTACCTGTTAAACAAGACGGGCAAAAACCGCTTCCTTTCCGCGTCGGTCGCCTCGGTCCCTTCCGCCGTTTTGATGGTGGCTGGTTATTTCTTCGCTTCTTGGATCATGAAAGGCAGCGCTGCGGTGGCTTGGACCAGCGTTCCGGGCAACGCAATTCAAGGCGGCGTGGGCATCGCTCTTGCCCTGTTCCTGCTTGCCGCCACTTCCCGCATCAGAAACTTCGGTTCCTTGGTCGGCAAAAATCAATTTTACGACGTGAAGACCGAAGCCCCCACGGAAGACAAAAAGCCAAACGAATGATCTAAAAACAAACAAAAAGGACTTTCCGAGCGAAAGTCCTTTTTTTGTTATTCCTTGGGTGTCAGCGATTTTATCAAACAACGGCGCCGCTTGTGCAATTTTTGGGGGAACTTACCTAAAAGATTGTTTATTTCCAAATTATCTTCCAGATTGGCGTTGGACTCAAGTTCGGTGATGCCGTCCTCGATAACGTTTTCCCAAAGCCTACGAATGATCATCGTGTGCGCGCCGGTGTTGCGGTACTCGTCCACCACGCCGATCAGCGCCATTTCCGCCTCCTTGGGCTTTTTGAACAAGAGGGGCAAGAAGTGAAAAATGCCAAAGGGAAAAAGCTTCCCTTTGCTTTTATGCAACGCGTGCCAAATGGCGGGAAGGAGCAGCCCGAAACCGACGATCTTTCCGTTTTCATCCGCCACGCAGGAAAGGTAGCGCGGCTTAACGATGATGCGAAGGCCGGAAAGAAGCGCTTCTTTTGCCTTTTCGGTAAAGGGAACGGTGCCGTGCAGTTTGCGGTAAGCTTCGTCCACCACCTTAAAGATGTCGTCCGCGTAAGTGTCGATGACGTACCCCGTCTTCATATCGTTGGAGATCAGTTCCTTCAGGCGGTAGCGGGTTTTTACGACCTCGGACATACGAACGTAGCGCTCGTCCACCTTGTCCCCGACGTAGATCTTGCGTTCGATCCAATCGAATTCCTTTTGATAGCCGAGTTTTTCCAAATGCGGCAAGTAATAGGGATAATTATAGACGCCGCCGTACGTTTCGTCGTACTCAAAGCCTTCTATGAGAAGACCTTCCTTGTCCAGATCGTTGTAGCCCAAGGGCCCGTGCACCACGTCTATCCCCTCGGAAAGCGCAAAGTTCTCCACCGCCCCCATCAGCGCGGCGAAAACTTCCACGTCATCCACCGCGTCCAAACGGGTGAAACGCACGCTTTTTACGCCTGTCTTTTGGTTATCAGCATAGTTGATGATGGCGCCCACGCGCCCCACTACCTTGCTCTTTTCTTCATAGGCAAGGAAAAACTTGCTCTTTGTATAATCGGAATAAATGTTGGTTTTTTCTTGAAGAAGGGCTTTTTCGTCCTGATAAAAAAGAGGCGCGTAATGTTCGTTGTCGCGGTAAAGCTTCAACGGAAAATTCACAAACGCGCGACGCTGACTGGCGCTTACAACCTCTTTTACTTCGATCATTCTATCCTCTGACGACGTCGGTCACTGTCTTGATCTGCAAAAGCTTGTTTTTGACGACGAGGAGCTCCTCCCTGTCCTTAAGTTCGATCGTGACCTCGATCTTTACGTTTTTGTCCTTATCCACCGCGGCGGCGATGTGGGTCATTTCCACCTTCATCCCGCTAAACACTTCGGTGGTCTGGTTGATGGCGAGAGTGCTTGTGGCAAAGACGTACAACGTGACGGAGAACTTGCCCGCGGCAACGCCGCTCCACTCCGCTTTGATGAGCCGCTCCTTTTCCAAGGTGGCAACGTTGTCGCAATCGGCGCGGTGCACGTTGATGCCTCTGCCGCGGGTGATGTAGCCGACGATGGCGTCGCCCGGGAGGGGGTTGCAACACTTGCACAAATGCACCTGCATCCCGTCTTCGCCGTCGATCAAAACGCCGTTTGCCCCGCCGGGCTTCTTTTCGTGCGTGATGACCTTAGCTTCCTCTTTGGGGACGGTTTGAAGGTAACGTTGTACCAACTTATCTATGATCTGCTTGGGCTTCAGTTCGCCGTAGCCGATGGCGGCAAGCACGTCGTCGGTGGAGGAAAAACTCTGTTTTTCAACGGTCTCGCCGATCCATTCGTCCACCATCAATTCTTTGGCGCTGTAGCCTGCCTTTTTGCAAGCGGCGATCAGCATATCCCTGCCGATGCGGATGTTTTCGTCGCGCATCGTGCGTTTGAAGTATTGACGAATTCGTGCCTTGGTAGCCGGCGAAGCCACAAATCGGAACCAATCGCGACTGGGCTTGGCGTTGGGGGAAGTGATGATCTCCACGATGTCGCCCGTTTTGAGTTTGGTGGAAAGCGGGACGATCTTCATATTGATCTTGCCACCGACGCACTTATCGCCGACGCCGCTGTGAATAGCGTAGGCAAAGTCCACGACGGTGGAGCCTGCGGGCAGGTTTTTGACGTCGCCCTGCGGGGTGAAGACGAAAACTTCGTCGTTGAACATTTCGGTCTTGAGGGAGTTTAAGTATTCCTCGCTGTCCTCCACGTCCCCTTCGTGCAGCGCCATAACCTCGCGGATCCAACTGATCTTCTCGTCAAGAGTATGGTCGGTCTTGCCGTACTTATACTTCCAATGCGCCGCGATGCCGTACTCTGCCAAACGGTGCATCTCCTTGGTGCGGATCTGCACTTCAAAGGGCTTACCGTAGCTGTTCAAAACGGTGGTATGCAACGACTTGTAGTTGTTTGACTTGGGCGTTGCGATATAATCCTTAAAACGACCGGGAAGC
Organism: Clostridia bacterium; assembly: GCA_017615495.1. GTDB lineage: Bacteria > Bacillota > Clostridia > Christensenellales > CAG-1252 > CAG-1252. The sequence goes on along the minus strand of JAGAAA010000118.1, from coordinate 7,647 downwards.
GGCGTCCACATCGAGTGCACGACGCCGAGAACGTTGTAACAATCCTTGACGGTATCCACGATGATGCGGATGGCGACGAGGTCGTAAATTTGGTCGATGGAAGATTTTTGACGGAGCATCTTGCGATAAATGCTGTAAAAGTGCTTTGCCCTGCCGTTGATCTCAAAATGAATGCCGAGTTCCTCAAGTTTGGCTCGCAATTGGTCGCTGACCGTGGCGACGAAGGCGTCGCGCTCCTCTTTTTTGGAAGCGATCAGGTTGACGAGCTCGTAGTACTCTTTAGGATAAAGATACCGCATGGCGATATCCTCAAGCTCCCCTTTGATCTGTGACATACCGAGGCGGGCGGCAAGCGGCGCGTAGATCTCCATCGTTTCCTTTGCCTTTTCAAGCTGCGATTCTTCCGACTTATAGGAGAGCGAACGCATGTTGTGCAAGCGGTCGGCAAATTTGATGATGATGACGCGCAGGTCCTTTGCCATGGCAAGAAGCATCTTACGAAGGTTTTCCGCCTCCGCCTGTTCCTTGCTCTTAAATTGCAATTTGGTAAGTTTGGTAACGCCTTCCACGAGGGAAGCGACCCCTTCGCCGAAGTTCTCCACGATCTCCTCGCGGGTGACTTCGGTATCCTCCAGTACGTCGTGCAAAAAGCCCGCCGCGACAGATTCCGCATCCATGCCGAGATCGATCAAAATGTTGGCAACGTGACAAGGGTGGATAAAATAAGGCTCGCCCGACATACGAAGTTGCCCTTCGTGCGCTTTTTTAGCAAGAGAAAAGGCGCGAAGGATCATTTCGCTTTGCTGTTCCGAATAACATTTTTTGATCTTTTCGATCAATTCGTTTTCATCCAGCGGCTTCACCTTTATCTTTCCTCCTCGTGGGTCTTCCGTATTTTATTATCATAAACCTTTTTGCCTTTTTTCGTCAACCCGCCAAGGCGTCGTACCAGCAAAAAACAGCCTGCGGCAAGGAAAAGCGCCGCGACGACGATGCCCGTAACGTACAGGCTGAGGATGGGCAACACGCCCCCTTTCTTTCCGATCGGGAGCGAAAGCAAAGTCATCAAAACAAACAAAGTGAATACCGCCGCGGAAAGGGAGATCATTATCAGCTTTTTTATCTTACTCATAATAAACCTCCTCCTTGGTTTTAAGTTCTTCCGCCGTCGTCTTTGCGCCGCCAAAATCAAGGATGCCTTCGATATAGGGCGCGTAGGCTTCGTTGCTTTCAAAAAGAGCCAGCCCGTAGATATAACCGGGGCGAAGGTCATAATACATCCATTCCGAGATCACGGCGCCGCTGACGTGCCCGTCTCCCGTAAAGTAATTGTCTTCCATCGCAACGCGCAAACTGTAAGGGAGGAAGATCACGCCGCAAATACCGCCTGAGTAACTATCCGTATCGTAGGCGGACGTGGCGCCGGTATAAAAACTCTTTGTGATCGTGCCGTTGTTGTACCCCACGATGCCGCCCGCAAAGCTGTACGCGGCGCCGTCCGGAGCCGCCGCCGTAACGGAAGAAGTTTGCCCGCAATGCGTGACGGCGCCTTGATTGTTTTCCGCCGCGATGCCGCCTGCGCACGCGTTATGGGTGGAAGACTGCGCTTTGACCGTCCCGCCGCTCAAGGCATCTTGCACGGTGCCGGCGTAATTGACGCAAACAACACCGCCAGCAAAGGCGTAGCCGTTTTCCGCAAAAGCGAAGACCGCGCTTTGATTTCTGCAAGCATTCACGGTGCCGGCATTGACGCAGGTAATACCTCCCGCATAAGCGGAAGCAGGGCTTTCCTCCTCTTCCAAAGCGGGCGCGCGAAGGGTGGACGTAAGGGTGCCCTCCACCGTACATCCGTAGATGGTCCCGTCGTTTTGCGCGGCGACGCCCGCCACGTTGGGCGTCCATTTTTTGATATCGGAAAGTTCTTCGAAATCGGCTTTGACAACGCAATCGGTGATGGTTCCCTTTTCGCCGTTTTTGCCCGCTATGCCTGCGATATCCACGTTTTTGGCGTTGATCTCGCCGTCTGCAACACAGTTGTGAACGGTGCCTTCGTTGAGTCCCGCAAAAGGCGCGAAGAAGCAATCGCCGCCGCCCTCGCCCTCAACGGTGACCTTCATCACGGCAAAGCTGTCTTGGATCGTGCCGCTGTTATGGGCGGTCAAAAGACCCATATGCTCCCCGCCTTTTTCAAAGGAGAGGTCTTCCGCCACCACCCGCACGTTTTTCAAAACGCCTTGGTTTTCTAAGATGACGGCGTCGCCTGCGAAGCCTTCTTCCAATACGAAGATCACGTTTCGGATCTCGCCCGTCAGCGTTTGCGCGAAGGGAGCTTTCAAACGAAGGATGTGCTCCCCGCCGTCAAACACGCCGGAGAATTCCTCCGTCCCGCCGGACAGAGAAAGATCCTTTTCCAGCGAAACGCAATAGTTGCGTTCCAACGCGGAAAGAGTCGCTTCCGCGCTATGCGCTTTGTAAAAACTTTTTTCGCTGCCCGTGCCGAAATACAAAAAGGAAAAGACCGTCACGGCAAGCACGACGAGGAACGCCGCCAAAAAGGCGGTAGCAAAAGCGGTGAGCGTTTTCTTTTCCTTAAAGGAAAGCGGCTCCTTGGGCAAAACGAGTTTGTCCCCGATGACAGCGATACCTTCGCCCAAACGGGTAAAGTAGATCTTGTGGAGCATCGGCAGGAAACGGGAAGCGCTCGGATAAACGGCGTACAACCGCTCAAGTTCCTTACCCCGTCCCAAAACGGCAAGCATTTCCAAGGGAGAAACCTCGCCTGCGGAATAGTACCTCAGGCACTTCCCCGCGCGCGTTAAAAAGAGTTCGTCCGCCTTACGGAAAGGTTCCTCTTTGCCGCGCGGACGCTCCTTTACAAGTTCGGAATAGTATTTTTTTACGATGCGCTTTGCATTGAACAAATACAACAAGGAAAGCAGCGGGAAACGCCCGAAGACGGCGGAAAGAACCTCGGGGGAAGCAAGTTCCCCAAAGGCAGCCGCGTCATCCTTGCGGACGCACTCGAATAGTTTTTCGCGCTTTTCCTTTTCCAGCATTATTTTTTCCTTTTCACGCCGCGTTCCGCCGCCCAGCGGTCCAAAACGTCGTAGATATATTCTTCGTTCACCTTTTCGCCTTCGGTCACCTTACGCAACAGTTCGGAGGTGGAGAGGAAGGAAGCCACCAGCTTTTCCATCCCTTCGTTACCCTCGCGAATGCCCGCGCGCAGGTCTTCCATGCCGTCTCGGATCGAGTTGAGTTTGTCGTTGTTGTCAGCGAGGGAGGAGACCACGTCGCGGTTAATGAATTCGCTCACCTTCGCAACGCCCGCCTGATAATTGGCGACGGTGCGCTCGAGTTCCTTTAAGTTGTAATTCTTGCGGCGCTCTTCCAAGGTGGACTCCAATTTGCCGATCTGCCCTTCCGCTTCCGCTTCCAACTTGGACAAGGAATTCAACGTCCCGTCCAATTTGCCGAGGGTGTCGGAAAGCTTTTTGAGTTCCCCCTCGTACTTTTCGCTGCGAGCGAGGAAAGCGTCTATCTCGTGCGAAAGGCTTTGCGCCTTCGCCGCTTCGGCGGAAAGGGTTTTGTAAATACGGTCGAGGTTGCCCGTCACGTCGCCTTCAAAGGCGGCGGAAAGCCGTTCCACATCCCCTTTCATGCCGTCGTAGGTATCGGCAAAATCCCTAAGATTTTCCGTGATGGGCGTAAGCAAGTCACGATATTCTTTGAAGGTTTCGATCAAACTTTTTACGTCTTCCATACTCTGCTCCTTTTTCTTCCTTTATTTACTGTTTTTCAGTTTGCGCGACGCGTCTTTCATGCCTTCCTTGATGGACTCGACGTCTCTTTTCATCAACGAAAGGATGATCTTCATCGCCGCCGGATTGTTTTTGAATTTGTCGTAGTGGCGCAAGATGCGGTAATCCAACTTTTCCCCGCCTCCGCCGGACGCCGCGTCCAACAGGTCGGAAAGATCGTTCTCGCCGCCCAACGCGAAGTATTCTTTGGCTTCTTTTAAGCGCCCGTTCTCCCAATACGCGACGCCCGCGCCGACGTAATCCCCGCGCGAGATGTAGTCGCGCCACAAAGTTACGTCGAGCACCACGTTTTTGCGCTCGCCGTCGTTGATAAGGTTGTTAGCGGCGTGCAAGGCGTTGTCGTATTGTCCCAGACGCGCAAACTCCTCGGCGCGTCTTTTGTGCTCTTCCTGGTCGACGAGGGTGCTTCCCACCGTTTCGCAAAGCTTAGTTGCCGCTTCCGCCGCGCCGATCGATTGGAAGTTTTCCTTAAAAAACGCCGTAAACTGCGCGGGAGCCTTTTCTTCCGCGACGAAAAGGTGCCTGCGCGCCCTCGATACGCCCACGTAAAAAAGGTTGAAATAGTAACGGTACAAGCTGTTTTCATCCGCCGTCTTGCGGTTGATCTCGGTGCGCGTGAGCTTGCGGAACTTATCTTCGTTTACCGAAAGCACGTCGTACAAAACCACCGTATCGCGCTCCAGACCCTTGATCTCCGAAACGGTCAAGATCTCCTTTTGCGGCAACAGCGCGCGCAGTTTTTCCTTCTCCGCCCCGCTGGCTACCACGATGGTAAAGTTGTCGGTTTTTTGTTTGGCGACTCGTTTTAAGAAGTCCCCCGCGGGGAACGCCACGGCAAACGCACCTTCCTCCGATGCCACCGCCTCGGCGGAAAGCACGAACCCGTGCACGCCGAAAGTCTGCCGGTTGAGGTCGGAAAGAGCTGCCACCACCCCCGCTATCTCGGGGCTGTTGCGGTAATTGTAGGTAAGTTCCGCAACGTCGGTGACGTCCTTTTTATACAAAAGATCCTTGAGCCGGGCAAAGGAGAAATACGCCGGATTGACCATCTGCGACGCATCGCCCACGCAAAAGAGTTTTACCGCAAGAGAACGGAAAAACGCAAGTTGCGCCTCGGTGAAATCCTGCACTTCGTCCAAGACCGCAAGGGAGTAGACGGGGACGGCGGGCGTTTCCACGGCGCCGCAAGCGAGGTTTAAGTCGATCAGCCCTTTGGAGACGATCTCCGCTTTGTAATCCTGCGCGAGGTCAAAAACGAATTCCGCTTCCTCGCGGGTGAAGGCGCCCTTTCTTTCCGAAACGTACTTTTCCTTGGTCAGGGGGCCGTCCGTCGCTTTGCCGAAGATATAACCGTAGACCTCTTTGTACAAAACTTCGTCCACGATATCGAACTTTTTGCGCCGTTGAAGAAGGTTGTAGTTTTTGGAGTTTTCAAGAAGGAAATAAAAAACGCTTCGTCCGCGCAGGGCTTATCGCCGAGCTGCTTGCGGAAAATATCCTCCAAAAGCAAATAGTCCACCTTGGTTTCGAGATATTCGACGATGCGGGAAAGTTGATCCTTGACCGATTCCGAAGAGGAAAGCGGCACCCCGATCAAGCGGCTGACCGCCAACGTTTCGGAAACGTCGTCCACGCTTGCCTTGCCTTCTTCAAAAGCTTTGACGCATTCTTTTAAAGACAAAAGATAGTCCTCCACCTTGCGCCTGACGTCCAACAAGAGCCCGCGGGAATAGGTGCTGTACAAAGTTTTGCCGCGATAGCCGGACGCCGCTGCGAAAAGGATCTTGTCGATGCAAAGGTTGGTTTTACCGCTCCCCGCAATGCCTTGCACCAAAAGGTTTTTGCCTTCCGTAGTCACGATGCTCCTTTGCGTTTTGTCCAAAAGGGGCAAATTGACCTCCGAACTGAAGGTGCGGTACATTTTTAACCCGACAAGATCGGGAACGGGAGCTTTTTCCACCCGGAATTCAGAAAGACCTTTGAGTCGTCTGTCGCCCGACGTCGTTATCGGATAAGACTTAAAAGCGTAAAACACTACGCTTGCGCCGCCCGCGCGCGAAGAGTGCGCGCGTGAAAAAGAAGCGAAGAACTTCACGTCCTCCGCCGAAAATGCGTACGCTCCCTCGCGTATCCCCGCGGCAAGCGCCGCAAACGCAAGGTGAGTGAGTAACAAATTCACCCCCGACAGTTTTTCCGTAGCGAGGGCAAGAGATTCCGTTTTAAAAACGGAATACTCCGTCAAATAGAGATCGTCAAAACGTACGACGATCCTTTCGGGAAGCTTGTTCCCTTCCTGCATAATTTATTTTAAATGCTCCAAGCGATCGATGGTCTCGTCGATCCACTTGATCTGAAAATCGTATTGACGGACGGAATACTCGGTAGCGTACAGCCAATAGGCGGGCTTTTCCGCCGTTTCGGGGACGTCGCCGATCTCCTTGACTTCCGCCGCGATCTCCGCGCGGGCTTCCTCGCAGATCTTGCGATAGTTCTTTAATAAGGCGATGGAATACTCCCTATCCACCTTGCCCGAGAAAAACAGTTTCATCAAAAGAGGATTACGCGCGACGGCAAGATCCTCCGCGTTTTCTTCCTTGAGCCAACGGATCAGTTCAAGATTGCCTTCCTTGGTGATGCCGTAAACCCTCTTGTTGGGACGCGCGTCTTGCTCCACTTTGGAAGAGACGACCCAACCGAGGTCCTCCATTTTGTCAAGTTCGCGATAAATTTGACTCTGGTTTGCCACCCAGAAAAAACTGAGCGACTCCTGAAAGAGTTTTGACAGATCGTACCCCGAGGATTTGCGCAACGTGAGCAAACCGAGTAAACCGTGCTTTAGTGACATATAATACCACCTTTTCCTTGATAGTTGTAAACATAGTATATTATACAAGTTAGTATTCGTCAATACCCCTTTTGAAATTTTTCCATCTTTTCCCTGTAAAACGGCGCCCATCCGCCCCTTATAATGAAGGCGTGGTGCTTATGAAACAGCGGCGAGCGGCTTTTGTTGTTTTGATCCTCCTCCTTACCGCCCTGCTCCTTTTGGGATGCGGGGCGCCCTCTGCCACAGCTCCGCCCGACCCCACCTCAAACGGAGCGGCGCCACTCCCCCCGACGGATACGTTTTCCCCTCCTTTTTCCGACGAGCCGTCGGGGGAAGAGTTTTCTCCCATCGAAGGAACCAAAACGCCGGCGGAAGCCCCGCCCGCAGAAGAGAAAAACGCTTCTTACATAGCCGCCTGCGCCATGGAAAACGTCAACGTTCGAGCAGGCGCAAGCACGAGTTACCCCATTCTTTTCACTTTAAAAAAAGGCGATAGCCTGCCCTATCTGGGCAAGGAAGGAAATTGGCTTGTCGTGCGCACGACGGATGGGGTCGGCTACCTTTACGCCGATTTCGCCTTCCTTACGGAAACTTCTTCCGCCTTGGAAGAGGTCATCCGCGCGGGACTCAAAAAACTCGGCGCGCCGTACGAATGGGGCGCGCCCCGCATCCTGACGAGCGAAGGCGCCGTCAGCCCTTATTTTACCGGTAAGAGTTTTGATTGCTCTTCCTTCGTGCAGTACTGCTTTTACGTGGGGTGCGGCGTAAAACTCGGAAACTACACGGGCAGTCAAGCCGACCACACCGTCGGAGAAAAAATAACCTGCTACGAAAAGCTGAAGCGCGGCGACTTTTACTTCACGGGGGTGGGGAAGATCTCACACGTGGTCATCTACCTCGGCGGCAACCTGCTTTTGCAAACCTACAGCGCAAACGGCGGCCCCGTTTCGGTCACTTCGGACGAACGGTGGAAACAAAAGTTTCTATCCGGCAGGCGCC
>JAGAAA010000117.1 GCA_017615495.1 Clostridia bacterium | reverse complement strand
GCACTTCTTCGCCTGGATGGCGGCGCCGTCGCCCTCCGCTTCGGTGTCGCCCACGCTATCCGAAACGGAATTCACCGTGCCGTCCGCAATTGTCAAAACGCGCAGGGAATCACTTTGCTTAAACACGATGGCGGCGCACGCTTGGTTGTCAAGGGTGGTGATGCTCGCGCCGTTTAAAACGATGCGCACCGCGCCTTCCACGTTTTTTGCCACTTCCACCGCGCCGGAGAGGGTGCCGGAAAGCACGTACGTTCCCGCCGCTTTGATGGTCAACACACTGTTTTTAAAAGCGGTGCCCGTAGGCGCGTTGTCTTTCGTAAGGGTAGTTAAGTCGATGCTTACCGCCCCTTCTTCCGTTACGGACGTTGCTTGCTGCTCTTCCGAAACCGTCACCGCTTCGCTTGCCAAATAATCGGACGCGCTTTGGGTGGAAAGGGTTTCGTCCACCTCCGTCTTTGCCGCCTCCACCTCGCTTTCCGATACGGTGGCAGAATTCGTCCCGCCCGTTTGCGTCTCCGTCGACTCCGTCAAACCGGAGCACGCCGGAGCCATGACTGCGACAAGCGCCAAAACCAAAATCAATGCTATCCATTTTTTCATAAAAGCGTCCTCCTTTGTCTTTTATCAACTTCATTATGCGGGGGAAAACTTAAATCAGACTTAAACGGAAAAACTTTTTACAAAAAAATTCGCGTCCCTTTCGGAACGCGATCAGAATATATTGCGCGCCTTACGCGAGCGGAAGCTTCAAGCGGAAGGTCACCGTTTCGCCATTTGACAGGCAGCAAACCTCCCCGCCGTTGTTTTCCGCAATGGATTGCACGACGGAAAGCCCGATGCCGTGCCCGCCCGTCGCGCCGTTGCGCGATGCGTCGGGACGATAAAACCGCTCAAACAGTTCGGGGTGCTCCCCTTTGGAAAGCGACGCGGCGTTGCTTTCTTCCAAAACCGCCCATTTGCCCTCTTTGCGAAGCGAAAGGCGTATCTCCGCCCCCTCGGCGTACTTGACGGCGTTGTCCAAAAGCAAGCTGAGCGCGCGGCGGACCATCTCTTCGTTGGCTTTTGCCGTAACGGGAGCAAGCTCGAGCGAGATGCTCTTCCCCGCCACAAGCGCCGCCTCACGGAAGCCCGCGGCGCATTCCTCCGCCGCCACGTCCAAAGCAAAGGGCGCTTTCTCCACCACGGTTTCGCCCTCGTCCATGCGGGAAAGGTAAACCAGTTCCTTGGTCAGCCCCCCGAGTTTTTGCACCTGCCCTTTGATGGAATTCAGCCATTCGTTGTTTTCGCCGAGTTCCAACTCCAAGAGTTCCGCGTTGGCGCTGATGACGGTCAGCGGGGTTTTGAGTTCGTGCCCCGCGTCGGTGATGAAACGCTTTTGCTTTTTGTAACTTTCCTCCACGGGAGCAAGCACCCTTTTGGACAAAAGGATGATCAAAAGCGAGATGGCGGCGATGCCGATAGAAGCGATGATCGCGCTGCTTACGATAAAGTTGCGCGTGGAAGAGATCTCCTTTTGACAATCGAGGAAGATATAATGCGATCCGTCCTCCGTTTGCGTTTTGCGGTAGCGATAATTGCCCACGAAGCCTTTGTTCCCCGTCGCCTTTTCCACGTAAGAAGCAAGATCGGAAGCGGAAACGAAAGCGATCCTTTCAAGGTTGTACGAAGTTACGTTCCCCTCCTCGTCCACCTCGACCGTAAAGTAACGGGCGGAAAACGCGGTTTCATTCGGGAGATCCTTGGGCGGCAAGATACCCGGCAGCGGAAAACCGTTTCCCTCGCGCGGCTCGGAACTTTGACGCGCGGTGTTTTGCTCCACGAAAGCGATCTCGTCATCCGCTTTGTCTTTCATGTTTACGTAATTGGCGACGTCGATACCCGCGACGATCACCAAAATAACCGCCGCCACCACCGAAAGTGCAAGAAGGATGAATCTTTTGCGTAATTTTTTGATCATAGTTTCTCCAAAGTATATCCCGCGTTGCGCAGCGCTTTGATCTGCACGTCCGCCTTCACGGCGGCAAGTTTCTTTCTGAGGTACGCAACGTAGACCCACACGACGCCGATGTCGCTGTCGCTATCAAAGCCCCATATCTTTTCCATAAACTGCTCGGGCGAAACCACTTGATTAGGGGCGCTCATCAGCATTTCAAGCATTTGAAATTCCTTGTTTGTCAAACGCGCCTCCCCCGCGGGCGTGGTCAAAAGATAAGTCGCGCGTGAGAGAACGCAGTTGCCGTACGTCAAATTGGCGTCCGCCGCCGCCGTCAAACGACGGGTGATGGCGCGCACGCGAGCCAAAAGCTCCTTGACGGCAAAGGGTTTGGTCAAATAATCGTCCGCCCCGCTATCCAACCCAAGGATGCGGTCGTCTATCTCGGACTTGGCGGTCAAAATCAACACGGGCAAGGTCTTGCCCGCTTTGCGGACGGTCTTTAAGGCGGTGATGCCGTCCATTTTGGGCATCATCACGTCCAACACGGCGCAATCGTAATCGCCTTCCGTAAGATAGGTGACCGCTTCCTCCCCGTCAAAAACGGAGTCCACCGAATAATTGTTCTTTGTAAAAACGGCAACCAACGCCCGGTTGAGTTCCGGCTCGTCTTCCGCAAGAAGTATGCGCATTCGTGCCTCCTTTGACCGTATCTACGATCTGGTTCTATTATACACGATTATAAAGTGAAAAACTTAAACGACCCTTAAAATTTTAAAGCGGGCAAAATAAAAGCGCTCTTTCAAGAGCGCGTTCTTTAAGGAGGGCGCCCTGTCGACACGTGCATATCCTACCGAAAAGGGAAAAGCAGAATTGATAAAATATCATAAAACGCAAGTGCCGACAGAAGCAAATTTAAGCTTGTTGCTTTTGTACGACTTCAGTATAGCAAAAGAAAGGTGACAAAAAGGTGACAAATTTCGGGGAAAAATAAAAAAAGTTTAAATTTTTTTTAAAAAAATAAAAAAACGCGGGTTTCCCTGCGTTTTTGACCTTTAAAATCGCTGTTTTTACAACTCAGCCCACTCGTACTGCGCCATAAAGTCGCCTTTGTAGGCGTTGATGGCTTCGGGTTTGCCTTCCTCGTAATCCAAAAGGTCACAAGAGAACGCGTTGGTATCCACGGCGTACTGATTGTAGCCTTTGATCAGCATTTTTTCCAGCCCGACGGTTTTCATCGCCTTGACGAGGTCGGTGTAAATGTGCACGAGGTAGTTTTGCGTTTTCATGCTGTACTCGTCTTCAAAAAGCGCGGCGGCAAGTTCCTTTCTGTTGGCGACGCCTCCCTTTTTGCTAACGAGATAAGCAAGCATTTCCTTGCTCTTCGCGCG
>JAGAAA010000016.1 GCA_017615495.1 Clostridia bacterium | reverse complement strand
GTCGAGATCGCGCAGAATGATCTGCTCATTGATGTTTTGATAATAGTTATACCAAGAGGTATAACCGAACAGTTTTTGCACATCGCGCGGCGGAAAAACTTCCTTAAACGCGCGCATTCCGGCTTGATAATCCGGCGCGAACAGATAATCGATCAGCGGAAAACTGCTTCCGGCTTTGACAACGGCGCCTTTCACGTCGCTTCGAAGGAGGATCTCCCCCGTCCGGCGATTGACTTCAAACAAAAGATAGGCGCGCTTATAATTCAAATTAAGGAGGAAGCCGCGACGCTGTCCTTTGACGTAAAAGACGTCGTAACCGTGCAATTTGTTTTTTGCGTAAGGATAAAACGTATAGTCACCGTAACGATCAAAGGCGAAAGCGTCGACCACGATCTTGGGCAAATGACGAAGCCCCCTTTCCTTTTCCGAAAGATACCTCTCCTTGCTGTCCGTCCAGGATTGATACCCATTGAGGAAATAAAGGTCACGTTTGCCGCCCTTTTGCGAAGCAAGAGGTTCGGGCGCGCCCTCCTCGTATGCGAGAAGCGTCAAATCGCGCTTTGCCGTCAGAAGGACCGCCTTTCTGCCCTTTTCCACACGCGTTTCGAGACAAAAATCCTCGCACGACGCGCCATCGGACAAAAACACTTTCCCTTCGATCGAATAGGTTAATTTACACATATTATTCGCCCTTTTCTTCCGCCGCGGGCTCCGCGGAAACAGGCTCAGCGTTGTCTTCGGGTTTGGCGATGATCTTCATGATCTTTTTTTCGTTGTAGAAGCCGAGGATCACGGCGCCCAAACCACAGAACGCCATCGCGACGAACGCGACGATCATAAGCCCGGTGGAAGACGCGGTAATGTCGTTGGAGGTCTTATCCTGCGCCGTGCCGATGATGGCAAGCGAAGTAAAGATCAACATCGCCAAGGATTGCCCCCACTTCATAGCGAAGGTCCTCGCCGCAAAGAACATGCCTTCGCGATTTTCTCCCGTCACCTTGCCTTCCGCCTCCGCAACGTCCGCAACGATGGATTGCGGAATGATGCCCAGGAGCGCCATCGGGAAGGCGGCGATCACGCAGATCAGCACGCCGAACACCACGCCCGGCACCGCGGGGATAAACTTGATAAGCGCAGTGATAACGTACGCAAGCGCCAATCCGAGGAAGCCGGCGATCGTTAGTTTCTTTTTACCGAACTTGCGGACAAAGGAAGTTACGAAGGGGTAGAACGCCGCGGAAAGCACCGTCATACCTCCCATAAAGATCATCGTATAGCTCTCGTCGATCGCCATCGACACCTTAACGAAGAACGGAAGCCCCGTTTGGAACAAGGTAAGCCCCACCCAATACATGATATCCGAGCCGACGAAGACGCGGAAATCCTTGTTCTTAAAGGTGGAAGCAAGCGACTTGAACATGTTTTGATTGGAAGGCTCGGTATCCACAAATTCCTTTTCTTTCAAAAGGAAGGTGGGAAGAAGCATCGCCACGCAAGCAATGACCGCCAGCACGATGAAGCACGCGCGGTAACTCCAAGCAAAAGTGAGCCCCACATTGCGAAGCACGCCGGCAAATACGAAAGGCGTGTACGCAAGCAACGTTCCCGCGAAGAAGGTCAAGGAGATCGCCGTGGAAATAAACATTCTGTCTTCCTGCGTCTTACCGAATTCCGAGATCAAGGCGTTGTACGGGGTGCAGTACATCGTCATAAACAGATAGAACAGCACGATAAACACCGAGATCCAAGCGACGTTGATGCCGCTGATGGCGCTGACCGGCGCCGAGAACAACAACACCGTCACCACCGAAAGCGGTACGGCGGCAAGCTGCATAAAGGGGATGCGTCTGCCCCGCTTGTTGCGGCTTCTGTCCGACAAGTTGGCGATCAGAGGATCGGTGACGGCGTCAAAGATCCTGCTAAGCGCGGTGATAAGCCCCAGAATGGTCAAAAATCCGAGAATGACCAATCCCGGTTTGATGAATTGCGTCGCACCCAGTTCGATATCCGCCTGAGTGGGGAGATAAAAAGTCACAAGCCACGCGTTGATGATCCCACTGAGCATCGACCACCCGAGTTGTCCGATCGCAAAAATTATCATTTGTTTTTTCGTCAACCTCTTCATAGACTTTGCGGCGTTACGTCCGAATAACGCTACCTCCATAGTTTTTTAGCGCCGCGCCCGGACCAGCGCGGGTAAATCAATCGTTCTTAAGAGAATTCAAAATAATATCGATCATCAAGCGAACTTCCTGACGCTTGTCGGTGAAGTCGTCTTGCCTGACGATGTGCGATTCGGTCGCAAGTTTTTTGCAAACGGAAAGCATCGCGTGCGTGGTGGAATAATAGAACAGATCCAAATCCCAAACCTTCTTCACGCTGCCGTCCTCAATGCCCGCCTTGTACGCCGCCACAAACCTCTCCTTAAAGACGTCCAAATTGTCCGAATAAGCTTCGGGGATGTCTATCTCCTCGCTGAGACAATAGGCGTCGAATTCGCTGAGGAAACGATAGTAGTCTTTGTGATCGCCGAAGATCTCGTAGAAGCGATAGTAAAAACGAGAGAGGCGGTCAAACCCCCTGCCCTCCGGATCGTCTGCGAACAGTTCACACATCATTTCGGAAAGTTTCAGCGCGCATGCGACGATCAAAGAACTGCGTTTATAAAAATAACGATAAAAAGTTGCCTCGCCGATGTTGCACGCCTCGGCGACGTCCTTGATCTTGACTTCCGCCATCGGCTTCGTACAAAAGAGTTTGATCGCGCGTTCCAAAATGTAATTTCTTCTGATATCTTTGATTCCCATTTTTTCACCCACCTTACTTATGTACCTTTTCGAGAGCAATTGATAGCCCGTCTATCAAAATTATAATAGACCGTCTATCATTTTGTCAATACCTAAATTTTCAAAAAGAGCGCGACAAACAAAAAAACCTCGGAAATATCCGAGATTTTTAAGAAAACAGATTTTTTAAAAAGCGCTTTGCTTCGTCCTATTTTTCAAGCAAACGGATGACGGGCGAGGTCAAAATGCCGCTTCTATCCATCACGTATTTGCGAGAACGACAGATCAAAGAAGTATTGTTGAACCAGCTGGGGCTGTCCGAACGTTTGAATTTCCTGCGGATGTGCACGGCGCCGAAGGCGTTCTCACGCGGCGCGTACGCGGTGATCTCAAGGGTGTTTTCCCCTTTCTTGGTGTCAAAGGTCGCGGCATACGGCGCAAACAGAACGTCCTTTTCTTCCCCATTCACTGCGAGGGTGACGAGAGCGGAAGCGTAACGTAAGGAGATCTCCGCGCGGTTGCCGTCCGAAATGAAAGAGGTGTGATAAGTGATCTTGCCGCTGTAGAACGGAAGCTTTTGCTCCACGATGTCGCTGAATGCAAGTTTTTCCGGCAACGGGACGAGGCAAGCCTTCGTGCAGCAGAGATCCACGCCGAAGTTGCCAAGCAAATAGCAGTTTTCAAAACGATCGTACTTGCCCATCGGAACGGTGATGTCGATGACGTTTTTGCCCTCTTTTACCGCGATCGGGTAAGTGAGGAAAGCTTTGTCCACGTAGTAGCCGTCCGAAGCAGCGGTAACGGTCTCCCCGTTCACAACGAGGGTAAACTCGTCATACTCGCAAGCCAAATGCGCGGGGAGCGCTACTTTGCTGTCAAACACAAAGCGCAACGTTGCCTTTTTCTTTTCCGTTTCCGGCGCGCGAAGCCAAGGTTGCAAGGCGGAGCGATACGGCGGAAGCCCGAGCTTCTTCCTCGCCTTGGCGGTGGCAAGATCAAGGTCGGTTCTTGCGTGGAAGCCGGCGCCCACCGACCACATTGCCTTGTCAAGCAACAAAGCGTTGGGTTCGTCTAAGGTGTACGGCACCTTTTCATTCAAAGAGAAAGTGCTTACGGTCTTGCTCTCGGCGGCGACTTCCGTCTTTTCCTGCGCGCCGTCCAAAGCGTCGTAGCGGAGCAACAAACTGTCGTTGTTGTAAAGGGTCTTTCTGACGTAAGTGACACCGTTTTCCACCGTGCATTCGATGGGACGGATTTCCCCCGACATCGTATCGTACTCCGTCACGCGCCACTCCCCTTTCACGCCGATGCGGACGTTGTCCTTAACGACGTTTTGATCGTTGGTAACGGGGACGGAATGCGGGTAAGGAAAGCCGGGACGCGGCGAGGTAACAAACAGCCATCTGCCGCCGTTATCCTCACGCAACGTGGCAAGATACCCTTCCGGCTTTTGCTCGGAACGGATCAAGAAGGAGCGTTCCTCCTGAATGGCGGCGCAAACCGCACCCTTTTCAAAGGGGATCACGTCGCATTGCGCTGCAAAGGCGCGCGCCTCTTCCGAGAAGGAGCCGTCCACCATCGAGGGCGCCTCGCCAAGGAACACCACCCTGCCGCCCGCGGCGCGGAACGCCGTCAGGTAGTCAAGCGTGGAACTGCGCATCGTAAGAAGCCCCGGGACGAGGATGGTCTTATAAGCGCATTGCCCCACCGCAAGAGGGTTGTCGTTGCGTTGCATCGGAAGGAGCGATTCGGAAACGAAATCAAAATCGCAACCGTTGAAGAGAAGCCAATCTGTCAGATCAAAGAAGTTCTTTTCCAGTTGCTTTTGCACCTTGCGGGAATGCTTTTGCCCCGCGTAGCACAGGAAGTAGCTTTCAATAGGATGAATGACCGCGACGTCGTTGATGGCTTTGCCGCGCGTCAAAGCGGTGTTGAGCCTCGAGAAATGATCCTCAAGCGTCTTAAACTTTTTGTACCACGGCGCTTGATAAAACAAAGAAGGCGGATAATCGCGCTTGGCTTCGCCGCGCATGCTGTAATAGGAAAGGTGCGGCACGCGGATGGTCACGCCAAGGCAAGCGAGCCAATCGCCCTCTTCCTTGAACTTGCCGAATTCCGCCACCCAGCGCGAAACGCCGTAAAGCTCGCAGAGCATTCCTTCCTTGCCCTCTTGTCTGACCACCGATTCGGTCTGTTTCGCCGCGGTATATTCGTGCCTGCCGCACAAAAGGTCAATGCCGGGCAGCCCGAAGTTTTTGTAATGGCGCATGGTTTCGCCCACCGCCCTGCTTTGGCTGTAAAGGGATGGTTCCTCCATCAAGTGACCGGTCAAAGCGATGCCGAGGTCCTCCGCGCGCTTACCGAGATTATCCGCAAACGCTTCCGCAAAACGCTCCGTGCGGTGCGTGTGGTAGAAAAACCTCGTTTGGCAAAGGGTGGGGGTGTTTACGTCAAAGAAGAGCTCCGGTAACGTGTCAAGAATGTCAACGCCGAAAGCTTCTTTGTAAGTTTCCGTAAAATCGTCCGTCCAAGGGATGATGGATCTATACGGGAAAAGCCAATACTTAAAGGGCCACATGATCTTCATTTGCGGCTCGTCGGTGAAGATGGCGGGGATGGTCTTGCCGAATTCCTCACCCACCACCTTTTGATAGGTGCCGTAGGTATAATCCGCAAACGCGGTCAAGGCGTCTTTGTTCAACGCGTCCACGTAGCCGGCTTGGTTAAAGGTATCGGTGGGCTCGTCCACGACGGAATAAGCGTAGTAACGGATGCCGAAGCCGCCCTTGCCATCTTGGAGTCTTTTGTACCCTTTGCAACTGCCAAACGGCAAGCGCACGGCATAGGTGGCAAGAAGCTTAGCGCCGCTCGTCTGTCTGCCGTCGGCAGAAAAAGTTGCGTTCTCCTTCCTCTTTATGCAGGTAAAAACCAACGCTCTCCTTCTAAACCTGCCGTCCTTGGTAATTGCGCCGCCCGCAAAGCCGGAAGGATAACGATCCTCGTCGTAAAGCCAAGCGAGCATACCGCTCTGTTTGGCGTCCGCCACGCAAGCTTTGACGCACTCGTTGAATTCCTCCCCGAGGTACGGGGTGGCAAGCCCTGCGCGAGGGTGCATATGATAGCCGCCGAAGCCCATTTCGCGGAAAAGTTGCGCTTGACGCACGCACTCCTCTTTTTCGAGCTTATCGTTCCACGACCAAAAGGGCGCGCCGCGATACTCGGACGTCGGGTTCTTAAAAAGTTCATCACTCAGTTTTTCGGTTTTGTTTTTGTTGTACAGCATAATTTTCTCCGATTTATTTCAGGTCATAGACCGCGCATTCATAGGGGGCGTATTCACCGTTTGCGCCCAATCGACGCTTTGCGTTTGAGAGGAGGAGCTTTCCCTCGGGAAGCCCCGTGATCTTTTGCGCTTTTTCAAAGTTGCACACGACGAGGATCTTTTCTTCCCCGAGCGTGCGAAGATAAACGAAACAATTGCGTTTAAAGCGCTTCAACTGTTGCCATTCCCCGCGGCGAAGCACCTCGCGGTCGGCGCGAAGGGCAAACAGCGCCCGATAGTAATTGCAGACGGACTTCTCCCCCGCCGTATCCTTTTCGAGGTTGATCTCGTCGCTTCTCGTAGCGTACGGAAGCCAAGGCGCGGGCGCGGAAGTGAAGCCGTGGTTTTCCGACCCGTCCCAAGCAAAGGGGCGGCGGGAATTGTCGCGGCTGCCAAAGTTGATCTGCTCCAAAAGTTTCTGCTCGTCGATCAAGCCCTTTTGCTCCTTATAGTAACCCAAGCACTCCACGTCGTTGAAGGCGTCGATCGTGGAAAAATGCGAATTGGCGCAGCCGATCTCCTGCCCTTCGTACACGAAAGGAATGCCCTTCAGCAAAAAGACCATCGTGGCGATGTCGGTAGCGCTTTCAAAGCGGAGCGCCCCGTCGTTGCCCACGCGGGAATTGAACCACGGACGATCGTGGTTGTCGGTGAGTAAGATGTACAAAAGATCGTGCTTTGCGGTAAAACGTTGCCACCCGACTAAGATCTTTTTGACGTCGTCCAAACGATGCGGCGCGGGGGTGTACTTACCCTTCCTTCCAACGAAGAAATGCGTAAATTGAAAAACGCTCTTCAATTCCTTCCTATCCTGCCCACAGGTGGCAAGGATGCTTTCCTTGGTGGTTTCCGCCTCGCCGACGGTGTAAATGTTCGTCAAATGATCCCTGCCGAAAAGCTCTTTGATATATTCGTGCAAATGCGGGCCGTTGCGGCGCATCCCCTTTTTGAAATCCTTGGAGATGTGGTCAAGGACGTCACAGCGGAAGCCGTCCACCCCCTTTTCGACCCAAAAGTCCACGATGGCTTTGAATTCCTCGCGCACCTTGGGGTTGGTCCAATTGACGTCGGGTTGCCCGACGGCAAAGGAATGGAGATAATACTCGCCGGTCGCTTGGTTGTATTCCCACGCGCTGCCGCCAAATTCCGCCCGCCAGTTGGTCAAAGGCTTTTCCGCCCAATAGTAATAGTCGTGATAGGGGTTTTCCCTGGAAGAACGCGCCTGACGGAACCACTCGTGCTCGCTGGACGTGTGATTTGCCACAAGGTCCATAATGACCTTGATCCCCTTTTCGTGCGCGGCGGCAAGCAAACGCTCAAAATCCGCCATCGTGCCGTACATCGGGTCGATGTCGCGATAATCGGAAATGTCGTAACCGTTGTCGCATTGGGGGCTTTTGTAGATCGGGCAAAGCCAAATGGCGTTTACCCCAAGAGATTTGATGTAATCCAATTCGGAAAGAACACCGGGAAGGTCGCCGATCCCGTCGCCGTTTGAATCCTTAAAACTCCGCGGATAGATTTGATAAACTACGAGATCGTAGCAAGCGGAAAACTCTTTTTTCATGGTAGGCGATATCCTCGTTTTGTTTTAGCGCCTCTTCCCATAGGGAAGCGCTTTCCTCAACGGGTCTTATTGTATCACCGATGGACGGGAAAGTCAAAGTTTTAGCGGCAAATAAAAAAGAAGCGAAGGTTTTGCCCTTCGCCTCTTTCTTTTATTTCTTAAAGTAATCGACCGCGGCTTTGAAAAGCTTCATGTCGTAGACGCCGTCCACGTTTTTGTAAAGCCCTCTGCCGATACGTTCGCTGTGCCCCATCTTACCAAACACCCTGCCGTCCGGCGAGGTGATGCCCTCGATGGCGAGCGCGGAATCGTTGGGGTTGAACCTGACGTCGTCGGTGGCGTTGCCCGCAAGGTCAACGTACTGTGTGGCGATCTGACCGTTTTTGCGGAGAGTTTCGATCACTTCATCCGAAGCGAGGAACTTGCCCTCGCCGTGCGAGATGGGCACGGTGTAAACGTCGCCCACATTCGTATAGGCAAACCACGGAGAAAGCGTGCTTGCCACGCGGATGCGCACCAGCTTGGATTGGTGGCGGGCGATGGTGTTGAAGGTAAGGGTCGGGCAGCTTTCGTCGGTGTCGATGATCTTGCCGTAAGGCACGAGCCCGAGCTTGATCAAGGCTTGGAAGCCGTTGCAGATGCCGCCCATCAAGCCGTCCCTTTGATTCAAAAGCTTGTGCACGTTTTCCTTGATCGCCTGATTGCGGAAGAAGGACATAATGAACTTGCCCGAGCCGTCCGGCTCGTCACCGCCCGAGAAGCCGCCGGGGATGAAGATGATTTGAGAATCCTCGATCTCCTTGGCGAATTCGTCCACGCTGCGGGAGATATCCGCCGCGGTCAGGTTGTTTACGATGAAGATCTTTGCTTCGGCGCCCGCTTCTTCCAGTTGCTTGGCGGTGTCGTACTCGCAGTTGGTGCCCGGGAAGACGGGGATAAGCGCCTTCGGACGCGCCGTCTTAACGCACGGCGAAGAAGTGTTGCGCTTGTCAAACGAAACGTTGGGATAGGTTTTCACCTCGCGGTTTTCCATCACGGGGTAAACCTTTTCAAGCTTGCTTTCGTACTTTTCAAACAACGAAGAAGTATCCAAGCATTCCCCTTGGTAGCAGATCTTGCGATCCGCAGTCACCGCGCCGAGAAGGATGCCCGCCGCCTTGTCATCCGTTTCCACGACGAAAGCGCCGTAATTGTAGCCGAAGATGTCCTTCAAAGAAAGCGCCTTTTCGTAGGAGAAGCCAAAGCCGTTGCCCATGCACATTTTGGCGACCGCTTCCGCAACGCCGCCGTAGCCGATGGTATACGCCGCGTAGATCTTGCCCGCGCGAGCAAGGTCGTTTACCTTCTTAAAGCACGCCTTCAACGAAGATACGACGGGGAGCCCGTCCGCGCTGTATTCGGGGGCGATCAAAACCGCGCTGTGCCCCGCCGCCTTAAATTCCGGCGAGATGACGTCATTCACCTTGCCCGTCGTAACGGCAAAGCTGACCAGCGTGGGCGGAACGTCCAGCTTTTCAAAGCTGCCGCTCATAGAGTCCTTACCGCCGATCGCGGCGATGCCGAGGTCCATTTGCGCCTTGTACGCGCCAAGAAGAGCGGACATCGGTTTGCCCCATCTCTTGGGATCCTTTTTGGGTTTTTCAAAATATTCTTGGAAGGTCAGGTAAGCGTCGTTCAGATCCGCGCCCGCCGCAACGAGCTTCGCCACGCTCTCCACGACGGCGAGATAGGCGCCGTGATAGGGGCTCTTTTCGCTGACGTAGGGGTTGTAACCGTACGCCATAAAGGAGCAATCTTCCGTTTCACCCTTCTCCACCGAGATCTTTTGCACCATCGCTTGGATGGGAGTAAGCTGATATTTGCCGCCGAAGGGCATCAACACCGTACCCGCGCCGATGGTGGAGTCAAAGCGCTCCGAAAGACCGCGCTTGGAGCAAACGTTCAAGTCGGAAAGAAGTTCCGCATAGCCGTCCGCGAAGTTTTTGACGGGGGCTTTTTCAACCTTGCCGCAATTTGACAAAGTGACGTCGATGTGTTTTTCCGCGCCGTTGGAGTTCAAGAATTCGCGCGAGATATCCACGATGGTCTTGCCGTTCCAAACCAAGCGAAGACGCGGCTCCGCGGTAACGGTAGCCACTGCGGTCGCTTCCAAGTTTTCGGAATAAGCGATCTGCATAAAGGCTTTGACGTCGCTTTCCGCCACGACCACAGCCATTCTTTCCTGCGATTCGGAGATAGCGAGTTCGGTGCCGTCCAAGCCTTCGTACTTTTTGGGCACGGCGTTGAGGTTGACGAGCAAGCCGTCGGCAAGCTCGCCGATGGCGACGGAAACGCCGCCCGCGCCAAAATCGTTGCAACGCTTGATCATCTTGCAAGCCGTGGGATTGCGGAACAATCTTTGCAGTTTTCTTTCTTCGGGAGCGTTACCTTTTTGCACCTCTGCGCCGCAGGTTTTGACCGAGCTGACGTCGTGCGCTTTGGAAGAGCCCGTCGCGCCGCCGATGCCGTCTCTGCCCGTCCTGCCGCCGAGGAGGATGATCACGTCGCCCGGAGCGGGAGTTTCCCTACGGACGTTCTCTTGCGGAGCCGCCGCGATGACCGCGCCGATCTCCATTCTCTTAGCCACGTAACCGGGGTGATATATCTCGTCCACCAAGCCGGTGGCAAGACCGATCTGGTTGCCGTAAGAGGAATAGCCGTTTGCCGCGGTACGCACGATGGTGCGTTGCGGAAGCTTACCCTTCAAGGTTTCGGAAAGGGGCGCCGTGGGGTCGCCCGCGCCGGTGACGCGCATCGCCGCGTAAACGTAGCTACGCCCGGAAAGCGGGTCGCGGATCGCGCCGCCGATACAAGTCGCCGCGCCACCAAACGGCTCGATCTCCGTCGGGTGATTGTGCGTTTCGTTTTTAAACAAAAGGAGCCACGGCTCTTTTTTGCCGTTGACCGTCACGTCGATCTTGACGGTGCAGGCGTTGATCTCTTCCGATTGGTCCAGTTTTTCCAAAAGACCTCTTTTGCGAAGCACTTTTGCGGCGAGGGTGCCGATGTCCATCAAATTGACGGGCTTGGTACGACCGATCTCTTCCCTACCGGCAAGGTAGTTTTCATACGCCGCCTGAAGCACGGGATCGTCGGTGCGCACGCTATCCACCGTGGTAAGGAAGGTGGTGTGGCGGCAATGGTCGGACCAATAGGTGTCGATCACCTTGATCTCGGTGACGGTAGGCTCCCGGCCCTCGCTGCGGAAGTAGTCCTGACAGAAGGCAATGTCGTCCGCGTCCATGGCGAGACCGTAGTCCTTGACCATGGCCTCGAGGCCCGCGCGGTCGAGCGCGTTGAAGCCCTCGAG
>JAGAAA010000116.1 GCA_017615495.1 Clostridia bacterium | reverse complement strand
TGTACGCTTCCGCCGACGAGTTTTATACCATGATGTATGAGACCGAGTCCAAATCGGGCGTCGGTTACGCTTATTCCGACCACGACTACTTAAAACTCAACAAGAAGGATTCTTTGGAGGCGTATCTTGAGATAGCCCGTCACGGCGTGACCGAGATCGAAAAGGACGGCGGCAAGTATTACCGCATTGAAACGACGGTTTACGGGCCGACCCGCATTTCCGAAAAGGTTGAGATCACAAAAGACGAGTACAACGCCTTCAAAGCGCAAAACGAAGAGTATCAGCGCTTTGTGGAGCCGGGCATCGCGGTCTTTGCCAGCGAAGAAGTCAACACCAAGATCACCAAAGTGCACCCCGAGCGCATCGGCATTTACCTCGCCGTATTGTTCCTCGTGCTTGTGGCAATGGCGTCCTTCCGCTCTCCGGCGGTTGCCTTGATGCCGGACGTCACCCCCAAGCCATTGCGTTCGCAAGCCAACGCGATGATCAACCTAATGGGCGGCATCGGCGGCGCGATAGCCTTCGTCATTTACACGGTGGGCTTCCTAATAGCGGATAACCCGTTCACGCAGATATTTGCGGTTTGCGCGGCGGCGATGGTGTTGCTCTTGATCGCCTTCCTCTTCCTCGTAAACGAACCCAAGTACGTGGAGGACTGCAAAAAGGAGTGTGAAGCCTACGGCATCAGCAACGACGACGAAGCGGTGGAACTTGGCGCGGAGGAGCACAAGGCGGAAGACGTCACGGAAGAGGAGTCCATCTCCGCCGAGGAACTTGCCGCTCGCAAAAAGAAGCACGAGCGCGCCTTCAAGCGCAGCTTCTTCTTCATCCTCGCATCTACCTTTATGTGGTTTATGGGTTACAACGCAATTTCAAGTAACCTCTCGGTTTACTGCACCAAGGTGCTGAACCAATCCGCGGGCGTGGCGTCCATCATTTCGGGCGTATCCATGGCGGTCTCCGCCATCGCATTTATCCCCGTGGGCATCCTCGCCGTCAAGATAGGCAGGCGCAAGAGCGTGCTTCTCGGTTTCTCGCTTGCGGCAGTGTCCTTCGTTCTGGTGTTCTTGTTCGTCCGCCCCGACCATATGGCAAAATACCTGTTTGCCATCTTTTACCTGATCTCGGGTTTCGGACTGATCATCACAAACGTCAACACCTTCCCGATGGTATTGGAGCTTTCCTCCTCGTCCAGCGTGGGCAAGTACACGGGCTACTATTACATTTCCACCATGAGCGCGCAAGCCATCACCCCCTTCATTTCGGGCTTGGTGATGGACTACTTTGAGGATCAATACTTGTTCCTCTATTCCGCGGTCTGCGTGGTGATCGCATTCGTGTTTATGTTCTTCACCAGGTACGGGGATTCCAAGCCGGTGCCCGCCAAGTCCGCATTGGAATATTTGGGCGCGGGCGACGATTAAAAGCGGGCTTTGTATAGCGGCGCATTCGCGGCGTTTCTGTCTGCGCTCTCGCAAAATCACGTACGCACAAGTACGCGCCCGCCAACACCCCTAAAAACCAAATGTTTTTTGGGGACCCCAACGGCGGGATTGATCCCTAAAGTTTTCATTTGACTCAGGGAGAGATCTCCAAAGCCCGCAGGGGAAAATTGCTCCGACGCCGCAAGGGAGAAGGACACCGCAACACCGAAGAATGAAAAATGCTTGATTAAAAGCACGAAATGTGAGAAACTGAAATTAATCCAAAATAACAAGAGCCCGCAGAAGGGTTACAGATGCGAGGCTCGACAAGTTGAGGGGAATGAGCGTACTCCTTGTACGTGATTTCACCGCGACGCAGGCAGAAACGAAGCAGATGTGCCCTTATGCGGGCTCGAGGAGAAAAATATGAAATTTGACTGCGAACTAGTCGGCAAAGTCGGTTCCATGGCGCTGATTGACAAAAAGCGCAACGCGTTAAGCTACGATACCGTGGCTCGTATTTCCGCGGACCTCCGCCCGGGCGACATCTGGGTGACCTCCGGCGCGGTGGAAGTTGGCAGGTTGGATTATATCAAAAGGAACGGCAAGGAGATCGAAGGCGACGATGAATCGGTAAAGACCGATTACAGCGCCCAAGGGCAAACCGTCCTCATGAACACCTACCGCCAATTCATCGACCCAAAATATTCCGTCAGACAAATTTTGGTGGAGCATCAGCATTTTAACGATCCGGAAAAGAGGGAGCACTTGCACGCGCTCCTTACTCGTTCCATGGCGCAGGGCGCAATACCTATCATCAACTACAACGACGCGGTCAGCTGTGAGGAAACCCGCAACCTGGAGATACGCAACCTTAAGGCAAAGTCCGCCCACGTGGTGCAATGCGTGGACAATGACGAGACCGCCTCGCAGATCGCCTGCTTGATGAAGGCGGAAACGTTGCTCATTATGACTTCCACCGAGGGCATTTACCTCGACAGCAAGGATAAGAATACCTTGGTGCCCGTCATCGGCGGCAAGGACATAGACGAACTTATCAAAAACGTGGAGTATCACCAAACTCTTTGCTCGGGCGCATCGCGCAAGGGCGCAAACGGCGCCTACGCCAAACTTGAGTACATCAAGGAACCCTTAAAGAACGGCACCACCGTCATCATCGGTTCCTCCGCCTATACCATCCGCGAGCTTCTTTCCGGCACCGCCCCGAGAACGATCATTAAGACAAACTGAAAAAGAGAAAAGAAGAATGAGTGAAATAATCCAAAAGTGCCCTATGTGTGGGAAAAGCCATGAAATAATCTCTGATATTTACCATGGCGGAGCTGTGTATGAATGCGATAAGAAGAGGAAGTATTATATTACCGATAACATTGCACATAAGGCGGATGGTGTAGAAAAAGAAAGGTGGCTTAATTGTATTTATAATTTTGTTGAGAACAATTCTTATAAGGGAAATGAAGATCAGTTTTGGCATTTTTATTATGATGAGACAGAAGCAGTGCAAGATGATGATAGCTTAATAAATGTCTATCAATTGATGAAACAATATCCATATCAGGTAATAGATCGCTTAGATAGAATTTTATTAAATATATCAAACAGATTTCCATTATTGTCGGACAGTTTTTATGTTGACCAAATTATTGATCAATGTCCGCGGCTTTTTTATTGTGAAAGTAATGAGAAATCAAAAGAGATAAAATCTGTTTTTTCAGCATTACGAAGAATGGAATATGTGGAATGTATAGATTCTATCCCGCAAAAATTTAGCGATTATAGAATAGCCGCTTACGGATGGAAACGTATTGCAGATTTAAAAAAGAATTTTTCTGCCTATAAGTACGGGTTTATTGCAATGTCTTTTTCTGATGAAGTGGCATACATTGAAACGGTTTTTAAACAAGCAATACATAGTGCTGGATATGAGCCTCGCATTATTAAAGATAAGGAGCATAACAATTATGTTATGCCTGAAATATTTGCGGAAATCCAAAAGAGCAAGTTTGTTGTCGTGGATGTTACAAAGCCGAATAATGGTGCGTATTTTGAAGCGGGGTATGCGCAAGCACTCGGCAAAGAAGTGATTGTTTGTTGTAAAAAGGATGTTTTTGATAACCCTAACACAAAACCGCATTTTGATATTGCTCAAAAATCGACAATTGTTTGGACGGATGTGGACGATCTTCGAGAAAGATTGAAACGTAGAATAGAAGCAACAGTTAAATAACAGGGAGGGAGCAATCTCTCCTTTTTTAATAATCTTTTTTTCTTTTGACATACTACCCCGCGGAGGGAGTATGAAAGCTACGGGAATACTTAGAAGAATTGATGAACTTGGCAGGGTGGTGATCCCTAAGGAGATCCGCAAGACGATGAAGATGCGGGAAGGGGAGGAACTGGAGATCTTCACCACCGAGGAAGAAGTCGTGCTTAAGAAGTACAGCGAGCTCTCCTCCATGGAGGATTTTTCGCGCTCGCTGGTGACCGCCATTCACAAGGCGTCGGGGCGCGGCGTTGCCATTGTGGACGGGGACAAGGTGATCGCTTCTGCGGGCAAAACCCTGCCCAAGGTGGGGGATGCGGTGGAGGAAGCGCTCCGCCTTTTGATCTCCTCACGCAAGAGGGTTGTGCTTTTGGAAGAAAAGTGCCTTCCCTTTGGGGAAGAGAAAGCGCGTGGGCAGGTGATCCAGCCCATCATCTCTTCCGGCGATCTGTTTGGGGCGTTGGTGCTTTGTTCCCCCGAGCCCACGGTCAAGGCGGACGAGCAACTTGCGCAGATGGGGGCCATCCTCTTTGAACAGCAGATCGAAAGATAACGCTTACGGCAGGCGCGCGGCGCTTTTGACCCTCGTTAGCCTTGCGGCAAAGGTGGTGGGCGCGCTGTACCGCATCCCCTTGACCAACGTCATCGGCGCGGAAGGGGTTGGGCTTTACCAACTTATCTTTAGCATCTATGCGTTGGCGCTGGCGTTGACCTCGGCGTTTTCCACCACGCTGGTTTCGCGGCAGGTATCCGGCTATCTTGCCTTGGGGGACGAAGGCGGCGCGCGGGGGTATTTTGCTACCGCCATGGCGGAAAGCCTGATTTCAAGCGCTCTCGTTGGGGCGGCTCTCTTTTTGTTTGGTGAAAACATCGCTCGGGCGCAGGGCGCCGCGGGCGGCGGCGTGGGGTACCGCGTTATCGCGCCCGCCGTGGTTTTGGTGGCGATGCTCTCCTCCCTTAAGGGGTGGTTCAACGGCAATATGGACCTTTTCCCAAGCGCGCTTTCCATCATGATCGAGCAGGGGGTGAAGCTTTTGCTTGGCGTGACGCTTGCCTATTTGTTCCGCTCCCGCGGGGTGGTGGCGTCCTGCGCCGCGGCGCTTGCCGGCGTGACCCTTTCGGAACTTGCCGCCACCGCCACCATTGGCGCCGTGTACCTGAAAAAGAGGAACAACGCAGAGCGCGTGCACGTCTCCTTCCGCCGCGTTTTGAAGGAAGGGCTTGCTTTGCGCCTCAGCGGCCTAATCCTGCCCGTTTCCGTTTTTGTGGACGGGCTCTTGATCGTGCGGCTCCTCTCGCGCTTTGGGCTCAGCGAAGGGGAAGGCGTTGCCGCTTACGGCATTTATTCCGGCGCGGTGAATTCCCTCGTCAATTTTCCGGTGGTCTTGTCGCTTTCCCTTGCCGTGGCGGTGATCCCTTTGATCTCCCGCAGTAGGACGATGCGCGACATTGAGGGCATCAAGGGCAAGGCGCGGCTGACTTTGAAGATCGCCTTGGTGGTTTCCATCCCGGCGACGCTGGCGCTTTTGCTGCTTGCGCCCAAGGTGATCGGGCTGATTTACCCCGTGTTTACGGCGGAGGAAAAGGCGTCGGCGGTCAGGTTGCTCCTCGTCGGGGCGGGGAGCGTGGTGTTCCTTTCGCTGACGCAAATTTATTCTTCGCTGCTTCAAGCCATCGGCAGGGCGGACGTGGCGGCGGAAAGCCTTACGATCGCCATCCTCGTGCGGTTGATGTTGGTGCTGATCTTGGTGCCCGCCGTGGGCATAGTGGGCATCCAAATCGCAACCCTGGTTTCCTATGCTCTCGCCACCTTTTTATCCCTTCTTAAGTGGTGGCAATATACCGGCAGGAGCGAAAACGCCGTGAAAACCCTTGCGCTGACCACCGCTTCGGGTGGTATAATGGTATTGGCGATTTTGGCGCCGGCGCTGCTGGTGGGCAACGCGCTGCTTTGCGTGGTGCTTTCGGCGGTGATCGGTACGGCGGTCTATTTTGTGGCGGTGCTCCGCTTCAAGGTTTTTTCCAGAGGGGAATTGGAGGCCATGCCGCTTTCGTCTTTGACTACCAAGATAGGGGGATAGTATGGATCAGTATACGGTATCGGCGGAATCCTTGCTCCGTCAAAGAGCGTTTTCGGTGCCGGACGGCGCGGCGCTTGAGGTCACAGGGGTGACGGAAGGGTTGTTCGCCGCGGTAAAGGCAAAAGTTTTACATATCTTGGGCGACGCGCATCTTGCGTCGGGCGGGCTTTTATCCGAGGCGGAATGCCCCAAGGACGGAAGGCTGTTTTTCCCCGCGGAAGATTTTTTGAAGAAGCAACGCTTCGGTTTTTACGACCTTATTTATATCATCCATCGTTTGCGTGACAAGGACGGTTGCGAGTGGGACAAGGTGCAAACGCACGAAAGCATCCGCTCCAACGCCGTGGAAGAAGCGTACGAGCTGGTGGACGCCATCAATCACAAAGACCTTGAAAATATGCGTGAGGAAACGGGCGACGTTCTTTTGCAGGGCGCGTTTCACGCCGTTATTGCGGAAGGGGCGGGGGAATACGACGTTTCGGACGTGGTTTCCGAAGTTTGCAAAAAGTTGATCTTCCGTCATCCGCACGTCTTCGGCACCGTTAAGGCAACCAACGCCGAGGAAGCGCTTGCCGCTTGGGAAAAAGCCAAGATGGCGGAGAAGAAACAAAAGAACGTTACGGAAAAGATGACGCACGTTGCGGAAACGCTTCCGCAGACGATGCGCGCCGCCAAGGTGCAAAAGTACGCCGCGTCGGTGGGCTTTGATTTTGCAAGCGCGGAGGACAGCGCCGAGAAGATCGGGGAAGAGGTGAAGGAATTTCTCGCCGCTTCGCCCGAAGAGGCGGAGCTTGAGGCGGGCGACCTCCTCTTTGCCGCCATCAATACGGTTAGGCTTCGCGGGGTCAACCCCGAAATGGCGCTTTTGCGTTCCACCGACAAGTTCGTGCGTCGCTTCGCCGCGGTGGAACAAAAGGCAGCCGCCCTTGGCATTGACGTCAAGACCGCGGGGCTTGATAAGTTGGAAGAACTTTATCAGCAGGTGAAAAGTGAGGAATAACGCCCTGAAAATCGGTAATATCGAGCTTTGTTCGCGCGCGGTGTTCGCGCCGATGGCGGGCTACTCCGACCTGGGCGCGCGTTACCTTGCGCGTTTGTACGGCGCGGGGCTCACCACCTCGGAAATGGTAAGCGCAAAAGGTCTGATCTACGACAACAAGGAAACAAAAAAGCTCCTTGACAAAACCGAGATAGAAACCCCCTTTGCGGCGCAACTGTTTGCGCATGAACCTGAAATTCTTCATAAGGCGGTGGGGTTGCTTCCGGACGGCATTGATATCATAGATATCAACATGGGGTGCCCGGCGCCCAAGATCGTGAAGAACGGAGAAGGCAGCGCGCTGTTGAAGGACCCCGCGCTTGCGGGGGAACTCGTTGCCGCGGCGGTATCCGCATCCGCCCGTCCCGTGACCGTAAAGATGCGGCTTGGGTTTGAAAACGGGGATTTCGTTGCGGATAAGGTTGCCCGCGTCGTGGAAAAAGCCGGGGCTTCCGCCGTCACGGTGCACGGCAGGTACCGCGAACAAATGTACTCGGGGCAGGTGGATAAAAAAGCCATCCGCGCCGTCAGGGACGCGGTGGGTATCCCGCTTATCGCCAACGGGGACGTGCGCTCGGTAAAAGACTACGAACGGATGCTGGAAGAAACGCATGCGGACGGCGTGATGATCGGCCGCGGCGCCCTCGGCAATTACCGCATTTTTGCGGATATATCGGGAAAACGCGTTGACCGCACTGAGAAAGAGGACATCCTTTTGCAAATCGAGTTTTTGAAAAGGGAGTACCCCGAGCGCATCGTGGTCAACTTGATGAAATCACACGTTTCGGCGTACGCATCCGGCAAGGCGGGCGTCGCCAAGGAAATACGCGACCGCGTCCACCACGCCACCAACTACGCCGAACTCCTCGCCATCGTGGACGAATACTTCGCAAATTGATAGCTTTTTAGCGCAAAAAGGGGCAATAGCCCCCTTTTTTTTCGGAAATTTTGGAGAGTGAGGGTCATTTCGTTTTACAAGCGCGCGCGTGAGGCGTATAATAAAGGAAAATAAAACTCTATGAGGTGTTTCTATGGATAAACTTACCGTAAAAGACATTGACGTAAAAGGCAAGAGGTGCTTGGTTCGCGTGGACTTCAACGTTCCGATGAAGGACGGCGTCATCACCGACGAAAACCGCATCAACGGCGCTCTTCCCACCATCAAGTATCTTGTTGATCAGGGCGCTAAGGTCATCCTTTGCTCTCACATGGGCAAGCCGCACAACGTGCTGTCCGCAGGTTGGGGCCTCAACAAGAAGGAGAAAGCCAAGCTCGAAGCTCTTCCCGAAAGCGAGCGCGCTGCCGCTGAGAAGGAAATGATGGAGAAGGCCGCGAAGGATAGGACTAAACTTTCCTTGAAGCCGGTCGCCATCGCTCTTTCTAAAAAGCTCGGGCAGGAAGTTAAGATGAGCGACGATTTCGTGGGTCCGTGCTCCGATAAGCTCGTCAGCGAGATCAAGGACGGCGAAGTCGTGCTTCTTGAAAACACCCGTTTCGATAAGGGCGAGGAGAAGAGGGACGAAGCCCTCTGCAAGAAGCTTGCTTCTTACTGCGACGTGTACGTAAACGACGCGTTCGGCACCGCGCACCGCTCCCACGCCACCACCGCGGCCATCGTGGAATACGGCTTCGTGAAGACTGCTGTTTGCGGCTTCCTGATTGAAAAAGAACTTTCCGTCATGGCGGATACCTTGGAGAACCCCGCTCGTCCCTTCGTTGCCATCCTCGGCGGCGCAAAGGTCGCGGATAAGCTCAACGTTATCGATAACCTTTTGAACAAGTGCGACACCTTGATCATCGGCGGCGGCATGAGCTACACCTTCCTCAAGGCGATGGGCTACGAAGTGGGCACCTCCCTCCTTGACGAAACCAAGATCGATTACTGCAAGGATATGATGGAGAAGGCGAAGAAACTCGGCAAGAAGTTCCTCCTCCCCATCGACGTGGTCACCACGGCGGAATTCCCCGATCCCATCGACGGCCCCATCGAGACCGTCGTTTGCGATGCGGATAAGATCCCCGCGGATAGGATGGGCATGGATATCGGCCCCAAGACCCGCAAGCTTTACGCGGACGCCGTGGCTTCCGCCAAGTCAGTCATCTGGAACGGCCCGATGGGCGTGTTTGAGAACCCCACCCTTGCGGCGGGCACGATGAGCGTTGCCAAGGCTCTTGCGGATGCTAAGGACGCCATCACCATCATCGGCGGCGGCGACAGCGCGGCTGCAGTTGCACAACTTGGCTTTGCCGACAAGATGACCCACATCTCCACCGGCGGCGGCGCCAGCCTTGAACTTTTTGAAGGCAAGGTGCTCCCGGGTATCGCTTGCTTGAACAACAAGTAATCAATCGCGTTTATCGCAAAAAATAAAAGTGAGGTAACAAAATGAGAACTCCCATTATCGCAGGAAACTGGAAAATGAATAATACCATCGCGGCGACCAAGGCTTTGGTCACCGAACTCATCCCCCTCGTCAAGGACGCTAAGGCGGAAGTTGTGATCTGCACTCCGTATACCGACCTCGCCACCGCTGTGGAGCTCACCAAGGGCACCAACATCAAAGTGGGCGCGGAAAACGTGCACTGGGCGGAAAAGGGCGCTTTCACCGGCGAGATCTCCGCTGACATGCTTTTGGAGCTTGGCGTGACCTACGTCATCATCGGTCACAGCGAGCGCAGGCAATACTTCGGTGAGACCGATCAGACCGTCAACGCCCGCGTCAAGGCTGCCCTTGCAAAGGGACTTAAGCCCATCATCTGCGTTGGTGAAACGCTTGAGGAGCGCGAAGGCGGCAAGGTGGAAGAAGTGCTTGTGCGCCAGACCACCGAGGCATTTAAGGACATCGCTAAGGAAGAGCTTGAAAACATCGTCGTTGCGTACGAACCCGTTTGGGCGATCGGCACCGGCAAGACCGCCACGGCGGAAGTTGCCAACGACACCATCAAGATCATCCGTGACACCATCGGCAAGCTTTATTGCCCCAAGTGCGCGGAAGAGAAAGTGCGCATCCAATACGGCGGCTCCATGAACCCGAAGAACGTCAAAGAACTTATGGCTATGCCTGAGATCGACGGCGGCCTTATCGGCGGCGCCAGCCTCAAAGCTGTGGACTTCAGCCTCGTTGTAAATTACTAATTCTATGGCAAAACTTCACGCAATCGTTATTATGGACGGCTTCGGGATCAATCCCGAAGTGAAAGGCAACGCCATCAAAACGGCGGGCACCCCCTTCATCGATAAGTTGATGGCAACGTACCCGACCACCCAAATCGGCGCAAGCGGTCTTTCCGTCGGTCTTCCCGACGGACAGATGGGCAACAGCGAAGTGGGTCACACCAACATCGGCGCGGGCAGGGTGGTTTATCAGGAACTTACCCGCATCACCCTCGCGGTGCAGGATGGCTCCATCGGTAGCAATCCCGCCATCGTGGCGGCGATGGAAAACGCAAAGGGCGGCAAGGCTCTCCACTTGATGGGCCTTCTTTCCCCCGGCGGCGTGCATAGCCACATTGACCACCTCTTCGGCATCCTCAAGGCTGCCAAGGAAAAGGGCGTCCAAAAGATATTCCTCCATTGCTTTATGGACGGGCGCGACGTCTCCCCCACAAGCGGCGTTGGCTTCATGCAGGAACTCGTTGACTTTTTGAAGAACACGGGCAGCACCGCCAAGATCGCAACCATCACCGGCAGGTTCTACGCAATGGACCGTGACAACGCTTGGGATAGGGTGCAAAAGGCTTACGATATGATGACCCTCGGCGAAGGCATCAAGGAGACCGACCCCGTGGCGGCAATGAAAATGAGCTACGAAAACGGCGTCACGGACGAATTCGTTCTTCCCACCGTCCTCGTGGACGAAAAGGGCGAAGCCGTCGGCAAGGTACAAAAGGGCGACAGCATCATCTTCTACAACTTCCGCCCCGACCGCGCGCGTCAGATCTCGCAAGCGTTCATTTACCCCGATTTCTCCTCCTTTGAGCGTAAGACAGGTTTCCTCGCCCCCAAGTTTGTTTCCATGACAAGCTACAAGGCGGAGTTTGAGCCGTACCTTGAAGTTGCCTTTAAGCCCACCGGGCTGGAAAACACCTTTGGCGAGTACATCTCTAAGAAGGGGCTCAAACAGCTGCGTATTGCGGAGACGCAAAAGTACGCCCACGTCACCTTCTTCTTCAACGGCGGCAATGAGACCCCGTACGCAGGCGAAGACAGAGTGCTTATCCCCTCGCCGCAAGTGGCAACCTTTGATATGAAGCCCGAAATGAGCGCGCCGGAGATCACCGACAAAGCCATCGAGCTCATCAAGGAAAAGAAGTACGACGTGATGGTCCTCAACTACGCCAACTGCGATATGGTTGGCCACACCGGCATTATGGAAGCGGCAATGAAAGCGGTAACCACGGTGGACCAGTCCGTTGAGCGCTTAATTGGCGCCATTTTGGACGCCGGCGGCATGGCAATCGTCACCGCGGACCACGGCAACGCGGACGTTATGATCGCGGAGGATGGCTCCCCCATGACGGCGCACTCCTTGAACCCCGTGCCTTTCATCCTGGTGGACAACGATCACAAAGACGCTAAACTGATGGATGGCGGCGTGCTGGCGGATATTACGCCGACTTTGTTGGACGTAATGAATATTCCGCAACCTGCTGAAATGACGGGGCATTCCCTTATCAAACATTGATAATCAGCAAAAACAAAATAAAAGCCGAAGCAAGCGCTTCGGCTTTTTGTTTTGTATAATGAGTTAAAAAGATTTATCAGTCAAAATATCCTGCGGATTGACATCAATGATCGCGCAAAGATTTGCAAAGGTGTCAAGGGCAGGAAGTTTGTCGCCCTTCAAATAGTGCGAAATAGTTTGTTGCGAAACACCGAGCCTTTTACCCAGTTCGGTCTGAGTCATTCCGCTTTGCTTGATTGCATTTGCAAGATTTTTTTGAATATCTTGTAAGGTTATCATATTCGTAGTTTACACCTGACGGGCGTATTTATCCTTGACATACGCCCAATGGGCGTGCTATAATTTTAAAAAAGAAAAAGGAGAAAAATATGGAACCGGAATATCTTGCCGTCAGATCGGCTTTGTATGAATTCAATTTTCTTATTTGTTTGGTTTTGCTAATACTTGGAGTTGTGCCTGGAGTCATTTATATTATATATAAAGTTGTCACAGCGCATCATTGTACCATTGAGTTCTATCCCGAAAAGTTTGTTATGAAAAGCGGGGTATTTGATACGCAAGAAAACGAAGTGGTATTCAAAGGGGTGTTATCCGTTGTGTGCAATCGGACTTTTGGCGGTAAAATCCTTGGCTATGGAACGGTTAAAGCCGATGTAGCTGGGAAAACAAATATTTATTTGACGGGAGTCAAAGATCCGGAATCTCTTAAAAAGTACTTGTTGACAAAGAAAATTGAAGCAAGTGAAGTTAATCACGCAATAATCAATTAGGTTGTATCAATGGTCTACGGTTAATAAAGCAAGAAAGCGCACCTTAATAGGTGCGCTTTTTCTTACTTATCGGTACTTTCGAAGAATTGCGCGGGATCAATGCGGTCGCCGTCTTTGTTCCAAACTTCCAAGTGGAGGTGCGGACCTTTGTGCTTTTCAAAGGTGCCCGTTTCCGCAATTTTGCCAATTACGTCCCCCTTCTTAACCGATTGACCGATGGTGACGTTTACGTCGCTGCCAAGCAAACTGTAGACTGTCTTCATGCCGCCTTCGTGCAATACTACCACTTCGGTGCCGCGAAGGACGCTGGTGGTGATGCTTTCCACCTTGCCGCCGTAGACGCATTTTACTTCGGTGCCGGCTTCCGCCGCAACGTCGTAGGCTTCGTGCGTTGCCCATTGGTTAAGCGTTGCGTTGTAGACGAGGGTGTCGTTTGCAAAAACGCCCACGACTTCCCCTTCAAGCGGCAGGGCAAACAGAACTTCCTCCGCTGCGGCAACCGGGTTGGTGGAAGGCTTCTCCTCGGCGGGCTTTTCCGCAGGTTTGTCCTCGGGCTTGTCCTGGAGTACCACGTCCACCACTTCGCCGCCGCTTTTTTGCTTTACGGCGTAAGTGACCGCAACCATCGTGGCGATGGCGATCACGCAGACGATCATAAGTATTAAGTAAAGGTTCTTCCTGATGAAGCTTGCAAATTTTTGATTTCTGGGTTTGTTTGTCTTTTCCATATTTTACCTCCGTCACAGGGATTATGGACGGGGAAATAAAAGTTATACGGGGGAAAGTAAAAAATGAGGGAAGAAAGGCTTTGCCATGATTTCTCGCTCCGCTCCGTTAATTGCCGCGTTGCGGCGTGAATTGAAACTTCGTTTCATGATTTGACGACAGGGTCGTCGTTATGGATATTATCCGCAATGCAAGCTTTGCTTGCAATTCACGTGATACTTGATCACAATTCATGCGCTTTCGCGCAATTCATGACCGAAGGTCAAATCATACGAACTTTCTTGGCGTTTGCCCATATCCTTGACTATTTTTCATATATTCTATATAATAAAACTATGAGAAAATTGAGCGTTGCGGGATACGGATTTTTTGAGCGACTCGGCCCGGAACAGAGCCTTCGTTTGGTGCGTTCCGCCGGTTTTGACGCCATCGATTACCCCCTTTACGACGAGGGTAAGCGTTTGTTTTTTGACCTCGGCGGTGGGAGAACGAATCTTTCCTTCGCAAAGGAAATGCGCGCTCTTGCGGAGGACCTAGGCATCGTGGTCGGGCAAACGCACGCGCCCTTTGGTTACCGCGAGGATGACGGCAGCACCAAGGACGGCGTTTTGGACGTCTACAAGCGCGCGGCGGAAGCCACGGCAGCCCTCGGCGCCAAACACATGGTGGTGCACCCCATCAAGTTTGAAAACTGCAGGTTTGACTTTCGCAGGGAGGAATGCTTTCAGCTCAATTTGGAGCTGTTTTCCCGCTTGCGCCCCTTCTTGGAAGAGGTGGGCGTGACGGCGCTCCTCGAAAATATGTTCATTACCGAAAAGAAGGATGGCTTTACGCGCCTTCTTCCCACCATTTATTCCACAGGGGCGGAACTTGCCCGCGCAAAGGACGCTTTGGGCGATAATTTCGGCGTCTGCTTGGACAGCGGTCACGCCTTCATCACCAAGGAGAATATTCCGGAGACGGTGCGCACGATCGGTTCGCGTTTGCTTGCGCTTCACCTGCATGACAACACGGGGGATAGGGATGACCACCTGCCTCCTTATTTTGGCAAAATGCCGCTGGATGCGCTTGTTGCGGCGCTGAAAGAGACCGGTTACCAAGGCAATTTAAACTTTGAGGTGCGCTTTACCGCCGTGCCCCAAACGGAACTTTTGACGGCGATGCGTTACGTCCATGACGTGGGCGTCTCGTTCCGCCACAATTTGGACGGAGAAAGCCTATGAAAAAAGTTGAAGTACACGCCTCCACTCCCTACGACGTTTTGATCGGCAGCGGGCTTTCCGCCAAGATCGGCGAATATTTGATCGAGCTTGGCAGAAGCGGCAAGGTGATGATCGTTTCGGATACTCACGTCGCCCCTCTTTACGCGGAGGGCGTCGCGGACGAATTGGTCTATCGAGGCTTTGAGCCCAGCATCTTTACTTTTGACGCGGGGGAAGAAAGCAAAAACCTCAAAACCTATACCGACCTTTTGGCATTCCTTGCGGAGGAAGGTTTCACCCGCACCGACACCGTCTTAGCTCTTGGCGGCGGCGTTGTCGGAGACCTTGCGGGGTTTGCGGCTGCCACCTATATGCGTGGCATTCACTTTGTGAATATGCCCACCAGCCTTTTGGCGGCGATCGATTCGTCGGTAGGGGGCAAGACGGCGGTTGACCTCCCGCAAGGGAAGAACCTCGTGGGCGCCTTTTATCAGCCCGAATTGGTGCTTTTTGACACCGACTTTATGAAGAGCCTCCCCTACGACGAGATCCGCAACGGCCTCGGCGAGGGCGTCAAGTACGCCGTTTTGGAAGGGGGCGAGATCTTTGATATTTTGTCTTCCGGCTTGACGTCGGAAAACTTGGAGGACTTTATTGCTCTTTCGGTGGACGCCAAACGCAGGATCGTGGAAGCGGACGAAAAGGAGGGCGGGCTCCGCAAACTTTTGAACCTCGGGCACACCGTGGCGCACGCGGTGGAGACCCTTACCGAATTCGTGGTGCCGCACGGCGTTGCGGTGGCGTACGGCGTGCGCGTGATGGCGCGCCTTGCGTGCGATCGTGGGGAACTCGCCGAAGAGGAATTCTTCAAGATCGAGGAGCTTTTGCTTGAAAACGACCTCGCCTTAGAGCTCAACCCCATTGAGGAACTTATCCCCTTCTTCTCGGCGGACAAAAAGAAGGCTGGCAAAACTTTGACCCTCGTCACCATCGCCGGCATCGGCGACTGCCGCTTGACCGACGTGGACATCGAGGATGTTCCGCATTACTTCGGAGTGGAATAATGGCTGAATTTTGTTTGATCGGTAAAAGGCTGGATTACAGCTATTCCAAGATCGTGCACAACAAGCTGGGGTACGATTACGATCTGACCGAGGTCAAGGAAGAGGACCTCGCTTCTTTCATCCACTCGGGCAAATACCGCGCGTTTAACGTTACCATCCCTTACAAAAAGGCTGTCATTCCCTTTTTGGATGAGATCTCGCCCGAGGCAAAAGCCCTCGGCGTGGTGAACCTCGTGGTCAGGGAGGGCGGCAAACTTAAGGGCTACAATATGGACATCCGCGGCTTGGAGTACGCGCTCAAAAAGACGGGCGTTTCCCTCCAAGGCAAAAAGGTGTTGATCCTCGGTTCGGGCAATACGTCGGAGACGGCGGAGTACCTTGCCAAAGAGAACGGCGCGGGGGTGATCGTCAAGATCTCCCGCAGTGGGGAAGACAATTACCAAAACATCGGCAGGCACAAGGACGCGGCGTACGTCATCAACACGACGCCGGTGGGCACCTTCCCCGGGAATGAGGACGGCTTGATCGACTTATCGCTGTTTCCCGCCTTGGAGGGTGTGCAGGAAGTGATCTACAACCCCTTCAAAACGCGCTTGGCTTTGCAGGCGGAGGATAGGGGCATCCCCGTTGCCACCGGCTTGGATATGCTGGTAGGGCAGGCGGCGTACAGCGCGGAAAAATTCCACGGCACCCTTCCGCCCGAAAGCGAAGTGGACCGCATCGTCAAGGAGATCCTTGCGGAGGACCGGAATATCGTGCTTGTGGGGATGCCTTCTTGCGGCAAGACCACCGTCGGACGGGCGCTTGCGGCAAAACTTGGAAAAGAATTCGTGGACGCGGACGATGAGATCGTCAAGGCGCACGGAGATATTCCTTCTATCTTCGCAAAAGAGGGGGAGGACGCCTTCCGCCTTTATGAAAGCGAAGTGATCGCAGAGCTTGCCAAAAAGCACCGCCTCGTGATTGCCACGGGCGGCGGCGCGGTGTTGAAGGAGCGAAACCGCTTGAACCTCAGGCAAAACGGCATGATCGTATACTTGCGGCGCGATCTTGCGGCTTTGTCGGACGAGGGCAGACCCCTAAGCCAAGGGGGCAGGATCAAAAAGCTCTTTGAGGAACGCGAGCCCATTTACCGCGCTTTGGCGGAAGTGGTCGTGGACAACGACGGAAGCGTTGAGGACGCTGTCAATAGGATACTAGACGAGGTGAAAAAGCAATGAAGATTCTCGTGATCAACGGTGTGAATTTGAACATGCTCGGCGTGCGCGAGCCTGACCTTTACGGCAAAAAGGATTACAAAACTTTGGTCAAAGAGATCAAGGCGCACGCGAAGGCGACGGGCGTCAAGGTCAAGTGCGTGCAATCCAACTGCGAAGGGTGCATCGTGGGGTATATCCAGCGCGCCCTCGGGAGGTACGACGGCATCGTCATCAATCCCGGCGCTTATACGCACACCTCAGTCGCCATTTTGGACGCACTTAAGGCGGTGCAGATCCCCACGGTGGAAGTGCATCTGACCGACGTGGACCAGCGCGAGGATTACCGCAAGATCAGTTACGTTTCGGAATACGCCTTCTTGCGCGTGACGGGCAAGGGATTCCAAGGTTACTTTGAAGCGCTGGACGCCCTCAAAAAGAAGGTGAGCAAATGAAGATAGCCGTCGCATCCGACATCCACGGCTCCCTCACTGCGGCGCGCGCCTTTTTGACCAAGCGGCGGCGCTTGGCGCGGAGAAGATACTGCTCCTCGGCGACCTTTACTACCACGGCGTAAGAAATCCGCTTCCCGAAGGGTACGACCCACGCGGCGTGGCGGAACTTTTGAACAAAAACGCGGAGCGGATCATTGCGGTCAGGGGCAATTGCGACAGCGACGTTGACCTCACCGTGTCGGTTTTCTCAATGCCTGCCGAAGCCTTTTTGTTTTTCGGCGGCAAACTTATCCACGCTTCGCACGGGGACAAATACGACATCGATCACCTTCCCAAAGGTAAGGCGGACGTGGTGCTTTACGGGCACTATCATACCGGTTTTATCAAGGAGAAGGCAGGCGTGGTGGTGGCAAACCCCGGCTCGCTCAGCCTGCCCAAGGAGGGGACGGCAAAGAGTTTTATTCTGCTTGACGAAGGCACTATCCGCCTGTACGATTTGAGCGGAGCGCTCATTCAGGAGCGCGATTTATGATCGACCTGCATTTGCATTTGGACGGATCGTTGACGCCGCGGGAAGTGCTGTTTTTAGCAGACCTTTCGGGCGTCTCTCTTTTTACGAGGGAGGAAGACGCCCTCCAAAAGGCGCTCACTTTTGACGGCAAAGGCACCTTGAACGATTATCTCAAAAAATTCGATCTGCCCCTTTCCGTCTTGCAAAACGCGGAGGCGGTGGAATGGGCAGTGAGGTCGCTTGGCGACCGTTTGCTACAAAGGGGGTACACCTATGCCGAAGTGCGCTTCGCGCCCATACTGCACACGGAAAAGGGGGCGGCGGCGGAAGACGTCGTGCAAGGAGCAGTCAAGGGACTTCAAGAGACAAAACTACCGATGAAATTGATCCTTTGCTGCATGCGAGGCAAAAGCAGGGAAGAGAACCTCCGCACGGTGGAACTTGCGGCGGAATTTGAAGAAAAAGGCGTCGTGGGCGTGGACCTTGCGGGCGCGGAAGCCTTGTACCCCACCGAAAACTACAAAGAAGTGTTTGCCCTTGCTTCCAAGCTTGGGCTGAACGTTACCATCCACGCCGGAGAAGCGGCGGGGGAGGAGAGCGTCAAAGCCGCCCTCGACTTTGGCGCCAAGCGCATCGGACACGGCGTTGCCGCAAAGAGCGAAGACCTGCTTGACCGCATCAAGCAAGAGGGCGTCCTCGTGGAGGTTTGCCCAACCAGCAACCTGCAAACGGGGGCGGTGGACAAGATGGAAAACCATCCGATCAAGCGCTTTTTGAAAGCGGGCATCCCCGTCGCGCTCTGTTCGGACAATATGACGGTTTCCGCCACCGACGTTCCCAAAGAGTGGGAGAAGGTCAAGGCGGCGTTCGGCTTCTCGGACGCGCTGTTTTCAAAACTAACGCAAAACGCAAGATCGCACGCCTTTGGTCTTAAATAACGCAGGCGCTACAAAGGAGGCGTTATATCGCTCGTCTTGTACATCGTTTGCTGTGTTGTCGTGCTGTTTTTGATGAAGAAGTTCACCAACGTCATGGTGACGAACCTCATTTTCGACACCTCCTTCTTTGGGCTTTCCTTCGTCATTTATTTTGTCGGATCAGTCGGCGTTTTGACGCTTGGATATTTCTTTCAACAGCTTTGGACAAAACCAAACCCCCCCGTCAGTCAAGCGCAATAAGCCGTTGAGATCATTTTCTTAATAGAAAATGATTTCTTTTGTTTTCTATTTTTTTTCTTCCTCGACCTTGCATTTCAAGCGTAAGTATATTATAATTTTATATATCTTTCTAAGTGGGGGATGCTATGGAAAGTTTTCCTTTGAAAACAGACTTGATCCAGGTGAAAGGTCAGACGAAAAACGGCAAGGTCAAAGTGGCAAAATACGACCGCAGTTTTTTGTCGCGTGTGGTCCAGGACGAACTGGTCAAGTACTTTTATGACGATGTCAAAAATTATTGCTTGGCTTTTGAAAACGTCAAGGCTCACACCGCTTGGAATGCGGAAAGTTTTTCGGTGGGAAAAGAAACCATCGTAAGGCTTACCGTAGTGGCGAACGAGCTTTGCATTTGTTTGGCGCTTGATCCCGCCGCTTATTCCCAAAAGGATTATCCGCACGCGGATTGGTCCGGCAAAAAAGATTTTGCCACAACACCGACGTTTGCGCCTATCCGCACTTTGCAGGAACTGAAGATCGCCCGCCGTTTGATCGCGCAGGCGTTTGTCACCCGTTTTATTTATACGGTG
This sequence comes from Clostridia bacterium, assembly GCA_017615495.1. GTDB lineage: Bacteria > Bacillota > Clostridia > Christensenellales > CAG-1252 > CAG-1252. The sequence continues at coordinate 3,570 of JAGAAA010000116.1, read as the reverse complement.
GATTTCCCGCAGCGTACGGATTACGTTGAGACTCTTCCCGATCAAAGCGATGAAGAGCTGATCGAGAAATCTTTGATCAAAGTTTCCGAAAGCGAAATGAGCAAAGCGGAATTGAAAAAAGCGACCAACGCGGCGTTAAAGCAAGAGAAGGATGAGGAAAAGGAACTGGAAAAGTTCGGCGGCGTCAAAAGACCGCGCTTGCCCAAGAAGCCCAAACCTCAAACTTCCGAAGAAGAACCCGTGAAGGAAACCCCGCAGGAAGCTCCCGCGCCGGCGCAAGAAACGCCCACGGAGGAGAGTAAGCCCGTGGAAGAGCCCACCCCAGAACCCGAGATCGAGGAAGTCGTCTTTGAGCTTGCGGAGCCCGAACCCGAGCCGGTAGAAGAAGCGGAAGAGGAACCGGCAGAAGAATCCACCGAAGAGCCCGTAGAAGAGCCTGCGGAGGAGCCTGCGCCCGAACCCGTGGCGGAAGAGGAAGAAGCGCCCGCGGAGAACAATGAGGATAAGGAAGAGGACAACGCGCCTCTCGTCGAAGAGGAAACGGATACCCTTTTTGAACTTGCGTCGGACGGTTTGGTCATTGAAGTTAAGTACGACAGAAGCTTCCTTTCGAGAATCATCCAAAACGAAAAGGCAAAGGAATACTACAGCGAGATCAAAAACTATGCGCTGTCCTTTGGCGTAAAGCCCCGTCTTTCCTGGAAGGCGGAAAGCTTCTATCTCGGACGCAACACTTACCTTGTGGCGAAGGTAAGAGGTAAGACGCTCAATTTGTTCCTTGCGTTGGACCCCAAGGCATACGAGGAAACCGTCTACCATCAAGTTGACGTTTCGGACAAAAAGACCTACGAAAAGACGCCGATGATGCTTCGCGTCAAGAGCGACCTCGGGCTGAAAAAGGCAAAGAAGCTTATTGAAGAAATGCTCACGGCGGCGGGTCTTACCGAGACGGGGACGGAAAGCGTCGATTACGTTGCCATGTACCCCTACGAGGAGACCGACGCCCTGATCGAAAAGAAGCTGATCAAACGCTTTGAGCGCCATTTGGACGCAACGGAAAGCGCGGAAGTTATTCGTCGTGGGGAAGTAAAAAACGAACCCGAGGTCGAAGCCACGGCTTGCGCCCCTGCGGAGGAGCCCGCGCCGGAAGAAGCGCCCGCTGCGGAAAACGAAGGGGAAGAGGACGAGGAAGACGTTTTGTTTGAGATCGTGGAAACGCCCGCGGAAGAAGGTGCCGAAGAAAAACTCGTCACCTTGAAAAAACTCGTCAAAGGGTTTGCCGCCAAGATGAAGCAGGGCGATCAGGAACGCAAGGATTATTACGCCGAGATCAAAGCCAAGTTACTTTCATACAAAGGCGTCAGGGTTTTGGAAAGCTTTTCGGGCGACGGCTACAAAAAGGGCATGCAGCCCCTTTTGAAATCGCGTATTCGCGGCAAGACGCTGTGCTTGTTCTTCGCGTTGGATACCGATAGTTACAAGCAAACCGTCTACCGTCAGCAGTACAAGGGGGATACCAAGGCGTACGCCGCCACCCCGATGATGGTGCGCGTCAAGAGCGAGCAGGGCCTCAAGCGCGCCCTCCGCCTGATCGAGGAATTGGAAAAGAATTACGACTTGAAGCCCGGCACCCCGGCGGATCTCGTTGCGGTGCGCGGCGAATTCCTGTTTGAGGAAACCGAAGCTTTGGTGGAAAGGGGGCTCATCAAGACCCGCACCGTCACAGTCACCGAAGCGGAAGCGGAAAGATTGCTCAAAAAGACCAAGTAAAATTTTGCACAGTGCGGCGCAGGGGAAACCTTGCGCCGTTTTTTTTGTCATACTTAGCTTCTCGCCTTCGTATATATTACGGACAACGTTTCAGGAGGCGAGTATGGACAAATTTGATCTCTATAACGATATTGCCACAAGGACGAATGGAGATATCTATATCGGTGTGGTGGGGCCGGTCAGGACGGGGAAATCCACCTTTATAAAACGCTTTATGGAAAATTTGATTTTGCCTGAAATATCGGATGAAAACGACAAAGTTCGCGCCACGGACGAGATGCCGCAATCGGCGGCGGGCAAGATCGTGATGACCACGCAACCCAAGTTTGTTCCCGCGGACGCCATCAAGCTTTCTTTGGGGAACGTTCGCGCCAAGATCAGGCTCATCGATTGCGTCGGCTATATGGTGGAAGGCGCCGAGGGCGGCGTGGAGGATGGCAAACCCCGTATGGTCATGACGCCCTGGCAAGAAGAGGAGATCCCCTTTGAGGAAGCGGCGGAGATAGGAACCGAAAAAGTCATCCGCGATCATTCCACCATCGGCGTGGTGGTCACGCAGGACGGCAGCGTGACGGACATCCCGCGCACATCCTATTTGGCGGCGGAGGAGCGCGTCGTCAACGAAATGAAGGAGATAGGCAAACCCTTCGTGATGATCTTAAACAGCAGGACGCCCTCTTCCGACGAAACGCAAAAGCTTCGTTCCGCGCTCTCGGAGCGTTACGGCGTCACGGTGCTTGCCAAAGATTTGATGAGCATGGGCGAAGAGGGGTTCAGAGAAGTTTTGGAGAAGGTTTTGCTGGAATTCCCCTTAAAGACCTTGGATTTTGTCATCCCCGATTGGATGCGCGCCCTCGGGGAGGAAAACGGCATCCTCACGCATTTGTTTGAGCGCGTCAGGGAAAGCCTTGACGGGGTGGAAAGGATGCGCGACGTTCAAAAACTTACCTCTCTCACCGAAAACAGCGAGTTTTTTGTTTCTTGCGAAGTGGAAAGCGCAGACGCTTCTTGCGGCAAGGCCACCTTGCGCGTGATCCCGGCGGAAAATCTCTTTTACAAAGTGCTTTCGGAAGTGACGGGCAGGGAGATCGACGGCGAATACGGCATGATGACCTACATCAGATATTTGTCGCAAGCGGGCGCGGCGTATGAAAAGCTCAAGGACGCCCTCGCCGACGTAAAGGAAAAAGGCTACGGCGTGGTGGCGCCCGGCGTGGATGAAATGGTCTTGGAAGAGCCGGAAATTTTCAAAGCCGGCGGCAAATGCGGCGTAAAACTCAAAGCGTCCGCCCCTTCCATTCATATTATGCGGGTGGACGTAAACACCGAGGTAGCCCCCATCGTGGGCACCGAGCAACAAGGGGAAGAGATGGTAAAGTATCTTCTTTCCGAATTTGAAACGGACAAAAAAGGCATTTGGGAAACCGACTTCTTCGGCAAGTCCCTAAACGAACTGGTCCGCGAGGATATGGCAAGCAAGCTTGGCGGCATCCCCGAAGACGCGCAAAACAAAGTGCGCCGCACCCTCGGCAAAATGGTCAACGAGGGCAGGGGCGGCATGATCTGCATTTTGCTATAAAAAAAGCGGCGTTTGCCGCTTTTTCTTTCTCTTAGAGTTTTTTTAAGAGCTCTTTTAAGTAGGCTTTGACTTTGTCTGCCAGGGGGGAGCGGAGAGCGTATTCCAGATTGGCTTGCAAGTAGCCGAACTTATCCCCGATGTCGTAACGCGCGCCGTCAAATTCGTAGGCGTAGGCGTCCGAAGTTTTCAGGCTGCGGCGAATGGCGTCCGTCAGGTATACT
>JAGAAA010000115.1 GCA_017615495.1 Clostridia bacterium | reverse complement strand
CGCCAAGGACGTACGGTCCGATGAAGCATCCCGCAAGAGTGCCCCAGCTGAGACCCATCATATAAGCGATGGCGGTGATGTTGAACTTGCTGTTCAAATAAGCAATGCCCGTCGCGATCACAACGAACACAAGCGCCAAAATGCGCATCAGCAAAGTGACGTTTTTATCCGAAGCGCCCTTGCGGATGCTGCCCTTGTAGATGTCAATGGTGACCACGGACGAGGAAGCCAGCGAAACGGAAGCCAAGGTGGACATCGACGCCGCAAGCACCAGCACGGCGATGAGACCGAGCAAGCCGTTGGGGAGGGTGTCCTTGATCATATGCGGGATAACGTTGTCGGTGTTGCCGCCGGGAGCAGTCTTGTAGAACAAGGTGGCAAGGCCGCCGATGAAGTACGCGCCAAAGCCGATGACCAACGCGAAGATGGTGCTGACGATGGTGCCCTGACGGATGGCCTTCTTGTCACGGACGGTGTAATACTTGTGGATGGTTTGCGGAAGCGCCCAAACGCCAAAGGAGGTCAACAGCACGAGAAACACCAAGGACATCTCCCTGCCATAGAGGAAGTTGCCCGTCGAGGTACCGCCCATAAAGAGACCCATCTCATTTTCGGTAAGCGTCTTGAGCCCTTCGCCCCAGTTGACTTGCGGAGCCGCAAGGAAGAAAAAGATCATAATGATGACGCCCACAAACATAATGATGCCCTGGATAAAGTCGGTAAGGGAAGTTGCGATGTAGCCGCCGAGGAACAAATAGAAGGCGGTGACCGCCGCAAGCACGATCATGACTACCCAACCCGGAATATCGAACACGATGCTGAACAGGTTGCCGAGACCGTTATAAACCGACGCTGCGTAAGGGATCAGGAAAATGAAGATGACGATGGCGGAAACAAGCTTCATCTTGTCGTCGCCGTAGCGCTTGAAGAAGAAGTCCGGCATCGTCTTGGCGTCCAAACGGACGGTCATGTTCTTAGTGCGACGAGCAAGCACTTTCCACGCGAGAAGCGCGCCAACTACGGCGTTACCAATGCCGATCCAAACCGCGGCGAGGCCGAAGCCGAAGCCAAACTTGCCCGCATAGCCGATAAAGATAACGGCGGAAAAGTACGTGGTACCGTACGCAAATGCGCTCATCCAACCGTTGAGACCCTTGTTGCCCGCAAGAAGATAATCCTTCACCGTCTTAGCCTTGTTGCGCGTATAGATGGCAATGGCGACCATGCCGACGAGATAAAGGATGATTACCGTAATATCGATGCCTATCATTTGTCTGTTCCCTCTTTCTGGTGAAATATCGTTACAAAATAACAACTGAATATTATTATATTACAACGCGCGCGCATTTGGCAATGCTATATTTCGAATTTTACCGCAAAATTTGCGCTATCGCATTTCGGCTTTACTTTTTGCCCGCCGCGTTTTATAATAAGCGTATGTTAAAACTGCGCGTTGTCGCCGTGGGCGACGTTAAGGAAAGCTTCTACCGCGAGGCAATTGCGGAATACGTCAAACGCCTCGGAAAATGGGCAAAAACGGAGATCGTTGAGGTCGCCGAAGCTTCCCACGTGGCGGACCCCGCCAAGAAGCGCGAAACGGAGGGCGAAGCCATCCTCTCAAAGCTCAAAGGCAAGGTGGTTTTGACCGATGTCAAAGGCAAAAAAGTCACCAGCGAAGCCATCGCTTCTCTGCTTGACAAAAGCGCCCTCGAAGGGGATAGCGAACTGACCTTCGTCATCGGCGGAAGCAACGGCGTTTCCCCCGCCGTCAAATCCCGCGCGGACGAGGTTATCTCCTTTGGAGATATCACCCTCCCGCACCAGCTCTTCCGCGTCGTCCTCTTGGAGCAACTTTACCGCGCGGAAACGATCATACACGGAAGCATTTATCATAAGTGATTATAATAAATAGTTTCTATTGCATATATTGCAAGATCGCGGAGATTAGTGCAAGTGCGAGGCACGGCAAGCCGAGGGAAATGAGCGTACTCCTTGTACGTGATTTCACCGCGGCGCAGACAGAAACAAAGCAATTGCGCGGATATACGCGATCGTAGGAGAAAAAATGACAGAAAGAGAACTTGCAAAATTGGCTGAGTACCAAGACGAAGACGCGATCCATTACGAGGATTACGAACTTTCCGAACTCTTAAAAGAGTACGGCGGCGAGGATGCTAAAAAATTCAAAGAAAAGTACGGCGAATACTACGACGACATCAAGTTTAAGGAGAAAGATTGGTGGTGATGAAAAAGCCGCATAGTCAAACCGTTATCGCAGCGATCCTTTTCGTGGTTTTCCTCGTCGTGGCGGCGGGGCTTGCCGCCGCACTTTCCGTGGTGTTTGCGCCGGTAAAACTTACGCTTAATAAAGAGGACTATGCCCTGACCTTCCTCTTCCACAAAGAAGGCGCCGCTTATGCGGAGATCGCGGAAGTTGCCCTTTTAGACGAATCCTATTCGTCCGAGCGCATCAAGTCGTACGGCGGCATCAGCAAGCAATTCGGCACCTACAAAAACGAAGCGTACGGCGAACATTTCCGTCTGACTTTTTCGGAAAACACTTACAATTTCATCTTGATCCGTCGCGCCGACGGCTCTGTCACCGTCTTCAACCAAAAGACCAAGGACGCCACCGCCGCCCTCTACGAAAAACTGCAAGAAAAACTATCCTAAAAAACATCTCAAAACAAAAAAAAGAGCACTCACAAACTCGTGAGTGCTTTTTTTGGAGCTGCTAACCAGACTTGAACTGGTGACCTCGTCCGCGTCGCGCTTTTATCCGTCGGGCAGGGCGCTTTCTCATCGCCCTGTCGGTGAACTCCTAAAGCGCTCCTTCTCCCCAAAATGTCAACGTCATTTCGGGGACCCCGTTTTCCCTTGGTAAGGACTCGGATAAAAAAAGAAGCACCCTCGTAGAGAGTGCTTTTTTTGGAGCTGCTAACCAGACTTGAACTGGTGACCTCGTCCTTACCAAGGACGTGCTCTACCGACTGAGCCATAGCAGCGCGCGACTGTATTATTATATAAGGAATAATTTGCTATGTCAATAAAAAAACCTTTTTTTTCTGTATTTATTCAAAAGTTTCCAAAAGAGATTTTTCACAATGAATTTCAAGCAACAAAAAACCCGCCGTGCGGAATGCACAGCGGGTAATTTTTTGATTGCGATAGCGGATTAACGCTTGCTGAACTGCGGAGCCTTACGAGCCTTTTTAAGACCGTACTTCTTCCTCTCCTTCATCCTCGGGTCACGGGTCAGGAAGCCTGCCGCTTTGACCTGCCCTTTGAGTTCGGGCTCGGCAATGACGAGGGCGCGGGCGATGCCGTGACGGATGGCGCCTGCTTGACCGCTGGGGCCGCCGCCGATAACGTTGACGGCAACGTCGTACTTCTCAAGAGTGGAAGTAAGGGTAAGGGGCTGACGCACAACAAGCTTCATAACTTCGAGTCCGCCGAAGAACTCGTCGATGGTGCGCTTGTTGATGGTGATGGAGCCGTTGCCTTCCGGAATCAAGCGAACTCTTGCGATAGCCTTCTTCCTGCGGCCGGTGCCCCAGTATTGCAATTTCTTCTTCAATGCTTTCTTTGCTGCCATATTCCTTTCTCCTTAAAACTTGAGCTCAATAGGCTGCTGCGCCGCGTGCGGATGCTCGCCGCCGACGTAAACTTTGAGTTTCTTGAACATCTTCCTGCCGATGGAGTTCTTAGGAAGCATGCCCTTGACGGCAAGTTCGACCGCAAGCACAGGCTTCTTTTCCATCATGTCCTTGTACTGGATCTCCTTGAGTCCGCCGATATAGCCGGTGTGATAACGATAATATTTTTGCTCGAGCTTCTTGCCGGTCAATCTCACCTTGTCTGCATTTATGATGATAACATAATCGCCGGTGTCAACGTTGGGGGTAAAGATGGGCTTGTTCTTGCCACGGAGCACCGCAGCCACGTTGCTTGCCAAACGGCCGAGCACCATGTCGGTTGCGTCCACGACGTACCACTTTCTCTCCACCTCACCGGGCTTTGCCATAAAAGTCTTCATGGAATTTCCTCCTAAATATTTGCGCCGCACGATCGGGACAAAGGGGCTAATTTTGCCTTTTCACGCAGAAACTATATTATTTTAATGTAATAAAAAGCCGCTGTCAAGTTTTTCAGCGGCATAATTTGCTCTTTTTTGCGGATGTATAAAAATTTTTTCTTTTAAAAGAAAGGGGCGGAGAACTTCCGCCCGTTTTCTTACTTTTTCTCTTTTAAGATGTCGCGTATTTCCTTCAAAAGCCCTTCGGTGGAGTTTGCCGCCGCAATGGCTTCCGCTTCCTTTGCCGCCTGCTCTTCCGCCGCTGCTTTTGCCGCGGACTTCTCTTCGTCGATGGCCCTGATCTCCGCCCAGGTCTTGCCTTCTTTGCGGAGCGCCCTCACTTCCGGATCGGTGAGGATCAAGAAGCCTTTTTTAACTTTGCCAAGCCCGCTTCTCATCTTGTTGAACGCCTTGATGATGATAAACAGCACCAGCGCGGTCAAAAGGAAGGTGATGACCGCCGAGATCACGCCGCCCCAATCGAGGATAAGCGCCTCGGTAATGACGTTGCCTTCCGCATCCACAACTGCGTGACGGAGCACCGTTTGCAGCCCGGTCTCGCCAATCGGGATCAAGTTGATAAGCGGCTTCAAAATGCCCGTTACGACGGCGGTAATGATCGCCGTGAATGCGGCGCCGATGATCATGCCGACGGCAAGATCCATCACGTTGCCACGACTGATAAACTCTTTGAATTCCTTAAAAAGCTTTTTCATAATCCCCCCTCCTAACGTAGAAGAATTTCTACGAAATATTGTACTCTTTTTCTTTAGAAAAGTCAATAGGGGTCAGTCCTCGTCAAAAGCGTACTTAACTTCTTTTAAATAAAGCCCTTCGGGGGGCATCGTCTTGCCCGCGCGGTCGCGCTTGCCCGAAAGAATGATGTCGGGGATATCCTCGGCGTTTATCTTGCCGATACCCACGTAATAAAGGGTGCCCACCATAATGCGGACCATGTTGTACAAAAAGCCGTTGCCCGTCACTTCGAAGGTGATCTCCTCCCCGTTCTCCTTGATCTCAAGCGCGGTGACGGTGCGGACGGTGGTCTTGACGTGGCCTCCCGCCGCCTGAAAAACTTTGAAGTCGTGTTCGCCCAAAACGTACGTTGCCGCCTTGCGCATTTTGTCTACGTCGGGGCGCTTGTGCACGAAGGCAAACAGCCCTTCGCGAAGAGGGCTGGAAACCGGCGCGGAATAAAGTTTGTAAAGGTAAGTTTTTTGTTTTGCGTCAAAACGAGCGTTGAAACCGGGCTCCACTTCTCTTGCGGATAAAACGCGGATGTTTGCGGGCAAATGAGCGTTAATTGCAATGGGCAATTTGTCCAACGGAATGCTCGTATGCGTATCGAAATGCACCGCCTGCGCGATGGCGTGAACGCCGGCGTCCGTCCTGCCGCTGCCGTGCATGACCGAGGCTTCTCCGGTGGTTTCCAAAACGGCGCGCGCCAAAACTTCCTGCACCGAAAGCCCGTTCTTTTGACGCTGCCAACCGCAGTAATCCGTCCCTTTGTACTCAACGCGAAGAAGTACTCTCATATCACTTAAACAAGGCGAGGACCATTTGGTCAAAAGGCCACAGGTATTTGTTTAAAAATACCAGGCTGAAGACGGCAAAGCATATAAAGCCCGCCACAAAATCCTTTGCCGTAAGACGCATCACTTTGTACTTGGTGCGCTTGGCTACCGAGCTGTAGCACCTTGCGTCCATTGCCAAAGCAAGCTCGTCCGCGCGACGGAACGCCCCCACGAAAAGGGGCACCAAAACGGGCACCATCGCCTTGGCTTTTTTCAAGGCGCCACCCGTATCGAAATCCGCTCCGCGCGCCTTTTGCGCAAGCATGATCTTGTTGGTCTCCTCCATCAAAATGGGGATCATTCTGAGCGCGATGCTCATGATAAGCGCGATGGCGTGCACCGGCACTTTGATCAGTTTCAAAGGCTTCATCAGGCTTTCCAACGCGTCGGTCAACTCCATAGGAGTTGTGGTCAAAGTCAACAGCGACGGGAAAAGCATCAAAAGGATCAGGCGAAGCGCCAATTTGATGGCGTGCTCCACGCCTTCTTTGTAAATTTTGATAAACTTCCAATGCACCCAAAGCACCTCGCCCGTCGTAAAGAAGAGGTTGATGATGGAAGTGACCAGCACCAAAAACACGATGGTCCTGACGGTGCGGAGAAGCACCTTTAAAGGGATCTTGGCAACCAGGGTCAGCCCGATGATAAACACGAACATCGCGGCGTACATCACGTAATCACGGATGAAAAACACCGTGATGATATAGAAGATGACGGCAAGAAGCTTGATCCTCGCATCCAAACGATGGACGACGGAGCCCGTCGGATAATACTGTCCGAAAACGACGTTATTCATCCCGCCACCTCCGGATCGCCTCAACGAGTTCCTCCCTCGTTACGGGCTTGCCTTGCAAGCTAACGCCCTTCTTTTGCAACTCTCGCGCGATCTTTACCACCGAGGGGACGTCCATCTCGGCAAGCGCAAGCGCGTTTGCGTCGTAAAACACTTCGCGCGGAGAGCCTACCGCTTGGATCTTCCCTTCCGAGAAAAGCGCCACTTTATCGCAGTTCTCCGCCACGGCATCCATATCGTGCGAAATGATAATGATGGTGGGGGAGGACGTTTCTTTCAATCTTTTTACCAAGGACATAATGTCCTTTTTGCCGCGCGGGTCAAGCCCGGCTGTGGGCTCGTCAAGGATCAAAACGCGCGGACGCATGGCGATCACGCCGGCGATGGCAACGCGCCTTTTTTGCCCACCCGAAAGTTCAAAGGGCGAGCGATCCGCAACTTCTTTGTAGTTGAGCCCCACAAGTTCGACGGCTTCTTTGACGCGGCACTTGATCTCCTCTTCGGAAAGCCCCAGATTCTTGGGTCCATAGCCGACGTCCTTTTCGACGGTTTCGTCAAAAAGTTGGTACTCGGGGTACTGCATGACCATACCCACCGTACCGCGCAGTTTTTTGAGGTCCGGCTTCTTTTGCGTCAAGTCCACGTCGTAAACTTTGATCGAGCCGGATTGGAGTTTGATCAAAGCGTTCAAATGCTGTATAAAGGTGGACTTTCCGCTCCCCGTCTTGCCGATGATGCCAAGAAAATCCCCCTCGTTTACGGTGATGGAAACACCGTTCAAGGCGGCTGCGGCGTACGGGGTGCCCGGCGAATAGACGTATGACAGATCCTTTACTTCAATCGACATATCGCCTCCGCCAGCGTTTTTTCGCTGTATATCTTATCTTCAAGAGGGAGCCCCGCTTGCAAAAGGTCCGCCGCGATGGCGTCCGTAATGGGGAGTTCCAAATCGTACTTTTCGATGCTTGCTCTGTCGCGGAAGATCTCTTCCGGCGTGCCGTCCATCACCACCCTGCCTTCGCTCATGACCACAACGCGATCCGCCTGCGTGGCTTCTTCCATAAAGTGGGTGATCAAAACGATGGTGATGCCCTGGTCGTTGAGTTCGTGCGCGACCTTCAAAACTTCCGCCCTGCCCTTGGGGTCAAGCATCGCGGTGCTTTCATCCAAGACCAAAACTTCGGGACGCATCGCCAAAACGGCGGCGATGGCAATACGCTGCTTTTGCCCGCCCGAAAGCTTGTAGGGCGTGTTGTGACGGTATTCCGTCATACCCACCGCCGAAAGAGCGTACTCAATGCGTTCGCCTATCTCCTCGCGCGGGACGCCGAGGTTTTCGGGACCGAAAGCGATCTCGTCTTCGATGATGGAAGCGATCATTTGATTGTCGGGGTTTTGGAAGACCATGCCCACCTTCTGGCGGATGGCAAAAAGCTCTTCCTCCTCTTCCGTAGCGGTGGTTTTGCCGTCCACGGTCACCACGCCCGACGTCGGTTGCAAAAGTCCGTTCATCAGTTTGGCGAGGGTGCTTTTGCCGCTACCGTTCTCACCGCAGATGCAAACGAAAGAACCGTCCTCGATCTCGAGGTCGACGTTTTTCACCGCGACGACGGCGTTGTCTTCCGCGGGATATTCGTATGTGACTTTTTCAAACTTGATCGCCATTTTGGTATATTTCAGAAAGGGAGCCCCTGTCGGAGCTCCCTTCGTTAGTTATTCTCCGTGAGCTTATTCCTTGCCCGCGAGCTTCTTATAGCCAGCAAGTCTTGCCTTGGAATCCGCTTCGGTCTTCGCAAAGAGCGCTTCAGCGATTTGCGGCTGAGTCTTCTTCAAGGAAGCGTACCTGGTCTCACCGGCGAGGAACGCCTGGTAATCCGCAGTGGGATCCTTGGAGTCGAGGGTGAAGGGGTTCGTGCCCTCCGCCGCAGCGGGATTGTAACGATAGAGCTGCCAGTAGCCGCAATCCACAGCCTTCTTTTCCTCGGTCTGGCTGTTTGCCATGTTGATACCGTGGTTGATGCAGGGAGCGTAGCAGATCACGAGGGACGGCCCGTCGTAGGCTTCCGCTTCGGTGATAGCGTTCAAGAACTGTTGCTTGTTGGAGCCCATCGCGCACTGCGCAACGTAGACGTAGCCGTAGCTCATAGCCATCATGCCGAGGTCCTTCTTCTTGGTCCTCTTACCTGCCGCAGCAAACTTAGCAACGGAACCGGTCGGGGTGGACTTGGAGGATTGACCACCGGTGTTGGAGTAAACTTCGGTGTCGAGCACGAGCACGTTGACGTCTTCGCCGCAAGCGAGCACGTGGTCCAAACCACCGTAACCGATGTCGTATGCCCAGCCGTCGCCGCCGAAGATCCAAATGGACTTCTTCACGAGGCAATCCTTATCCGCAAGGATCTCCTTCGCGAGGTCGTAGCAAGCGCAAGCTTCGGTGCACTTGGAAAGGATGGAAACGAGCTTCTCGGAAGCGACCTTGCTGCCTTCCGCGCTCTTGCGGTTGTCAAGCCACTCTTGAGCCGCCGCCTTGGTTTCTTCCTTGGTGGAGACTTCCTTGAGTTGTTCGATCTTCTCGGCAAGCTTGCTTCTGCGCTGAGCGTAAGCGAGGTTCATGCCGTAGCCGAATTCCGCATTGTCCTCAAAGAGGCTGTTTGCCCAAGCGGGACCGTGGCCTTCCTTGTTGACGGTGTACGGGCAAGTCGGAGCGCTACCGCCGTAGATGGAGGAGCAACCCGTCGCGTTGGCAACCACCATTCTGTCGCCGAACATTTGGGTAATGACCTTAACGTACGGAGTTTCGCCGCAACCTGCGCAGGCGCCGGAGAACTCAAAGTAAGGTTGCTTGAACTGGCTGCCCTTGACGGTAGTAGCCTTGCAACCGGGGCAGGCGCTGACGTCCACGTCGGGAAGGGTCTTGGTGAAGTTGTAGTTGACGGTCTCGTCGTCCACAACGGAGCCAAGCGGCACCATAACGAGCGCTTTGTCCTCGGCAGCCGCGCCCTTAAGGCCTGCGGCAACCGCCTTCTTATCCGCGCCTTCGTTGACCGGGCAGATGTTGGCGCACACGCCGCAACCCATACAATCAAGCGGGGAAACCTGCATACGGAAATTGTAACCCTTGTTGCCGGTCATGCCCTTCGCGGTGAAGGAAGCGGGAACTTCCGCACCCTCGGCAACCACTGCCGGACGGATACAAGCGTGCGGGCAAACGAATGCGCACTGGTTACATTGGATACACTTTTCGGCGTTCCACTTCGGCACAAGCACAGCCACGCCGCGCTTCTCGTATTGAGTGGTACCGGTCGGAACGGAGCCGTCCGCATTGAACGCGCTGGAGGGGAGCTTGTCGCCTTCTTGCGCGATGATCGGAGCGATGGTCTTCATGAAGTACTCGCTGCCTTCCACCTTTGCCATATCCGCGCCGGTGGTAGCCTCAGCCCAGGAAGCGGGCACGTCGATCTTGACGAGATTGGCTTCCGCGCTGTCGATAGCGGCGTAGTTCATGTTGACGACCGCGTCACCCTTCTTGGCGAAGGACTTGTAAGCCATCTTCTTCATAAAGTCGACGGCGTCAGCGTACGGGATGATGTTTGCGATCTTGAAGAACGCGGATTGAAGGATCGTGTTGGTCCTGCCCTTCAGGCCGAGGCCCGCCGCGATCTTGATAGCGTCGATGACGTAAAGGTTGACGTGCTTCTTGGCGATGTCACGCTTCACGGAAGCGGGCAAAACGTGCTCAAGCTCTTCCACCGTCAAAGCAGAGGTGTTGAGGAGGAAGCTGCCGCCCTCTTTGATGTCGCCGGTCATGTTGTAACGGGTGATGTAGGAGGGGTTGGAGCATTGCACGAAGTCAGCCGCGTCGATCAAATAAGCGGATTGGATCTTGGTGTCGCCGAAACGGAGGTGAGAAACGGTGATACCGCCGGACTTCTTACTGTCGTAGAAGAAGTAGCCCTGCACGAACTTGTCGGTGTGGTCACCGATGATCTTGATGCTGTTCTTGTTTGCGCCGACGGTACCATCGGAGCCAAGACCCCAGAACTTACAGGAAATGGTGCCCGCGGGAGCCGCGTCGTACTTCTCGGAGAAGTCCAAAGAGGTGTTGGTGAGGTCGTCATAGATACCCACGGTGAAGTGGTTCTTGGGTTCCTTCTGCTCGAGGTTCTTATAAACCGCGTAGACCATGGAGGGGTTGAATTCCTTGGAGCCCAAGCCGTACCTACCGCCCACGACCTTGATGCCCGTCAAACCGTGCTCAAGGAGCGCGGAGCAAACGTCGAGGTACAAAGGCTCGCCGAGGGAGCCGGCTTCCTTGGTCCTGTCGAGAACGGCAAGCTTCTTGACGCTCTTCGGAAGAGCCTTGAGGAAGGCGTCCACGGCAAACGGCCTGTAAAGACGGACCTTCAAAAGACCGACCTTGTGACCTTCTTTGTTCATCTTGTTGATGGTCTCTTCCACAGCGTCCGCGCCGGAACCCATCAAAACGATGACGTTCTCCGCATCGGGAGCGCCAACGTAGTCGAAGAGGTGATAGCTTCTGCCGGTAAGAGCGGAAACCTTATCCATCATCGCTTGCACGATGGCGGGAGTGGCTTCATAGTACTTGTTGGCAGTCTCGCGGTTTTGGAAGTAGATATCCGCGTTTTGCGCCGTACCGCGTTGGATCGGGTGCTCGGGGTTAAGAGCGCGAGCACGGAAATCTTCGATATCCTTCATATCGACGAGCTTCTTCATCTCGTCATATTCGATCATATCGATCTTGGAAACTTCGTGAGAGGTACGGAAACCATCGAAGAAGTGGAGGAAAGGCACTTTGGATTTCAAAGTGGAGAGGTGCGCGACAAGCGCGAGGTCCATAACTTCCTGCACCGAGTTGGAAGCGAGCATCGCAAAACCGGTCTGACGGCACGCCATCACGTCGGCATGATCACCGAAGATGTTAAGAGCGTGAGCCGCCAAAGCGCGAGCGCTGACGTGGAACACAGTGGGAAGAAGCTCGCCCGCGAT
>JAGAAA010000114.1 GCA_017615495.1 Clostridia bacterium | reverse complement strand
CGATATAAAGCCCGTACCCGAGGGTGCTGTCGTTGACGAGCACGTGCGTAACTGCGCCGACCAGTTTGCCGTTTTGCACGATGGGACTGCCGCTCATTCCTTGCAAAATACCGCCGGTTTCCCTGAGTAGTTCCTCATCCACCACGCGCAAAAGCATGCTTTTTTCCTGCGGCTTTTTTTGCGAAGCGGTTTTTACGATCTCGACAGCATATTTTTTAGGCGTTTCGCCGCTGATGGTCGAATAGATATACGCCGCGCCGGTTTTTACTTCCTTTCGAGAGGCTACGGGGAGCGTCGTCAGCCCTGCCGTGACCTCTTTTTCCGTGATGCCGTAAACGCCAAAGGCGTTACATCGCGTAATTATGCCGATGGGCAGGCGTCTATCAAGAAATTTGCCGGTCAGTTCCCCCGCTTTGCCGTTTTCCGGGCGTTTAAACCCTTCGATGCGGCACTTATAGATCGATCCGGCGTCGCAAATAAAGGGTTTTCCGGTATCTGCGTCGACGATCCCATGCCCGAGCGCCCCAAAACGGAGGGTTTCCGGCAAGATAAAAGTCATCGTACCCACGCCGTTGATGCCGTTTTTTAATGTCAAACCGACTTTTTTCAGCCCGGTCAAGCTATCGGTGGCAGGAGTGAGAGCGATTTTAAGCTCGTTTTCACCCCTTTTGACCGTCAAAGTAACCTCGCCTTCCGATTTTTGCAGGACGGACGCAAAATCCGCAGCGTTTTTGATAAACGTTCCGTTGATCGCAACCACGAGGTCACCCGTCAAAATCTCCGTGCCGCGAGCGGGACAAACAGCCCCCTCATCGGTGATGACATCGACAAACCCCGTAACGATGAGCCCGTCTTCGGCAAGTCCGATCCCGATCGGCATTCCTCCGAGATACACCGTTCGCTCCGCTTGCGCAACGGCATTACTCGCCGTCGGAAACAAAAGCAAAGCGATTGCAAAAAGGAATAAAACGCCGACAATTACTTTGTTTTTCATTTCGCCACCTCAGGGATTATCATTTGCAAATAACAAAAGATTACCCTCGGTTTGGGTTGGAAAAATCTTGAAAATTGTTTTAATTTAGGCTTGATTTTATAACAATATTATGAAAAATATGCTAATTTAGAACTATTTAGACCTAATTTTGAATCTTTTTTCAAGAGCGATCTTTCTGAGTTCACGCGCGTGCAAGGTGCCGTACGCCCCTGCTCCGGCGGACAATCTTTCGACTTCACCGATAACGCCTTCCTCATCAAGAGGCAAAAGAGAGGTGCGCGTCACGCCACCCGAAACACTCTTTTCGATCAAGAAATGAACGTCGCTCATCGCGGCGACTTGCGGCAAATGAGTGATGGCGATAACTTGCCTTCCGTCTGAAACGAGAGCCAATTTTTCCGCAACCACTTCCCCGATCTTGCCACTGATACCGGCATCCACTTCGTCAAACACAAGGGTCTGAATGCCATCCAAACGAGAAGTGATCACCTTCATCGCAAGCATAAAGCGGGACATTTCACCGCCGGAAATAATTTTAGACAAACTTCTGACAGGCTCGCCGGGGTTGGGAGAAATCAAGAATTCCGCCCTATCGTAGCCGTTTTCACCGATAAATTCCTCTCCGGAGGAGAATTTTACCTCAAAGACGCTTCCGCCCATACCAAGCTGCGAAAGTTCGAATTCGAGTTCCTTTTTCAATCTGGATGCGGCAGAACGGCGTTTTTCGCTGAGTTCGGAACAGATTTTAAGCAATTTGTCGTACAAAAGCTCTTTTTTTGCGGTAAGATCGTTTATCACGTCGTCCGCTTCGGTCAATTCGGCATATTCTTCTTCGAATTTTTCCAAATTGGAAAGAATATCGGTAACAGTCGCGCCGTACTTACGCTTCATCGAACGGATCAGATCCACGCGCTTTTCCACGCGATCGGCGCTTCCGGCGTCAAAATCAAAAGAATCGACGTAAGAATCGAGTTCATCCGTAATATCCTTTAATTCTACGTAAGAGGAATCCAAACGATTATAAAGTTCTTCTAAGCGAGCGTCGTAAGAGGTGGATTGTCTGAGAGAATTCATTGCTACGGATAAAACGCTCTGCAAGCTATAGGAATCGTCTCCTTTTAAGGCGCACGCCGCAGTCCCCACCGATTCGATGATCTTTTCGGCGTTGCGATAGCGTTCACGGTCGACTAAAAGCGTTTCTTCCTCGCCTTCTTCAAGCTCAGCGGCCTTTATTTCGTCGATTTGGTACTTTAAGACGTCGATACGACGGGCACGAGCAGCCTCGTCGCCGTAAGACGCAAGTTTGCGCTCTATCTCTTTAAATTCGGTATATAAATCAGATATTTTGGTCTTTAACGGCAAAATTTCCTCTTCGCCGTACTTATCCAAAAGCTCGATATGCGACGAAACGCACAAAAGAGATTGGTTTTCGTGCTGACCGAGGATGTCCAGGAGGGTCGCGCCAAGGTCTTTCAACATAGAAAGTGACGCGGGACGCCCATTTACGCGAACGTCACTTCTCGCTTCGGTCATGGAACGGAAAAGGATCAAGGAATCTTCCTCCTCAAAGCCCATTTCCACCATCTTTTTCTTGGTCATCGGGCAATCGGAAAGGTCAAAAACCGCCTCAACGCTTGCCGTTTGCGCACCGTGACGGATGAGTCCTTTATCCGCACGCGCACCGAGCGCAAAGCCCAAAGAGTCTATGATAATAGATTTGCCGGCGCCGGTTTCACCGCTCAAAACGTTCAATTTTGAACCGAAATCGATCGTGCAATCTTCAATAAGCGCGATATTTTTGATGTGAAGCTGTAAAATCATGCCTATTTGCGAGATTTTGCGGAATCGGAAGTCAAATAGGAAGAAAACCTTGCGGCGATCTGATCCACGACGGAGCTATCCGCCGCGACAAAGATGCAATCGTCGCCCGCGATGGTGCCGAAAACGCCGTCAAGCTCAAAGCCGTCGATGATAGCGCACACCGCGTTTGCGCTGCCCGCCAAGGTCTTGATAATGATCAAATTGCCGTTTGCGACGACGGAATGAACGGTTTGTTTGAAAATGGAAGAGGTTTTGTCCTCGCCGGCGTCAAAATCACGCGAAGTTTGAACGTAACGGAAGGCGCCGTTTTCCTTGATCTTCTTCAAACCAAGCTCGTTGATGTCGCGCGAGACCGTTGCCTGCGTAACGTTAAAGCCTTCGGCGTTCAAAAGCTCCACAAGTTGCTCTTGTTTGCCGACGTTGCACTTTTTGATCAATTCCAATATACGCAATCTTCTGTTATCGCAAGCCATTTTTCTATTTCCCTTTTGCAAATTTGCTAAGCATGATCGAGTAAAAACTTCGTCTGTCAATGCGGACGAAACAAACGCCTTCATTGCTGCCCAAAACGCGGATCTTCACGTTGTTTTCAACCGTCAAAACGTTGCGTCCGTCCACGACTACGACGCATTTGCCGGCGGTAACCGCCTCAATCTCCACGGCTTCCTCGTTAGGTAAAACGATCGCCTTGGAATGCAAGCTGTGCGGACAAATAGGCGTGACCACAAACGCGGGCACTTTGGGGCTCAAAACGGGGCCGCCCGCAGAAAGCGAGTATGCCGTGGAACCCGTCGGCGTGGAAACGATGACGCCATCCGCGCGATAGTGATCCAGCGAACAGCCGTCCGTTTCGATATTGATATCCATCAAACTGATGGTATCGGACCTGCCGATGACCACTTCGTTTAAAGCGTAGTACTTTTTGCCGAGGCATTCCACCTCAAGGAAACAGCGTTTGTCGAGGTTGTAATTCTTTTTGACCAGCTCGTCCACGTACTCGCCGGCGCTCTTGCCGGACTCCGCCAAAAAACCCATTTTGCCAAAGTTGACGCCCAAAACGGGCACGTTAACGCGAGCGCTGCGGACGAACTTTAAGATCGTGCCGTCACCACCGAACACGACGGCAAAATCCGTCCCATCAAGGACAGCCCCGTCAAAGAGGTAGTACTCAAAGGAACGAGCTTCGAGTTCTTTGATAAAATCCTTTGCGAATTCCTGCGCAAGAGGTTTTGTACTGTTAACAACCAAACAAAACTTCATAATGCAATTATAATACAAATATTCATAGAATACAACAAAATTATGCAAGAAAAATAAAAATTATTATATTTTTATTAACGAACGACTTTTATAAACAAAACCGTTCTTTCGGGGTTTTTGTTGGGTAAAACTTCCGGCACCGGGCATTCGGAAATCATCTTAAACCCCGCGTTTTCAGCCGCAAGGACCACCGCCGAAAACGCCTTTTCGATCGCTTTTTTGTCGCGTACGACACCGCTTTTGGGAAGCGCCTTTCGCCCAACCTCAAATTGCGGCTTGAACAAGGTCAAAAGCAGTCCGTTTCGTTTCAATACGGGATAAAAGCAAGAAAACAAGCCGCACAAGGATATAAAACTCAAATCCACCGAAACGAAATCGAAACTTTCCTTTTCAAAAAGGTCGCCCACCGCTTTTGCGTTTGCCCCGTCGTAGATCTTCACGCGCGGGTCTTCGGAAAGTTCCTTGGAAAAAGCGACGGTAAGATCAAGCGCGGAAACTTCTTTTGCGCCTTTTTTGAGCATACAATCGGTAAAACCGCCGTTTGCGGCGCCGACGTCCAAACAAATTTTATCAGAAAGGTCGATTTTAAAGCGATCGATGGCGTTTTCGATCTTCAATCCGCCAAGCGACGCGTATTTTAAGGTATCAACGAGCACGATCTCCGCCTGCGCGTCCACTTCTGCGGCGGGCTTGTCCGTCAAAACGCCGTTTACCGTGACGCCGCCCGTTTTAATGAGGTTTTGCGCCCTCGTGCGAGAAACGCCGAACTTTTCCGAGACGAGGAGATCAAGCCTCATTGAGGATGGCCTCCGCAACCGTATCTGCGTCAATGCCGTAATGCTTGCGCAAAACCGAAGGTTTACCAAAGGTAACGTAGCCGTTGGGTAAGGTAAAGGCGCGGACGTTATAGCCCATCGCCGCCAAATGCTCCGAGAGGGAGCCGGCATAGGCAACGTCCTCCAAAACGTACAAAGGCGCGCCGTTTAAGCCGTCCAGCGTGGTTTTGTCGACGGGAGAAATAAAGCGAGCGTTCAAAACGCCGAGGCTTTTGCCCTTTTCCATAAGAATTTCCTTAACTTTCATCGCAACTTCGATCATTGCCGCGCCGTGCGCGATAAGGTAGCCGTCCCTACCGTCCGCAAGGGCTTTCCAGCGCGGGAAATCCACATCCGTAGGTACGTTCAACACCATCCCGCTCTTGGGGTAACGGATCACTTTTACGCCCTTTTCACGTTCGGACCAAGCCATCAAGCCTTTGAGTTCGTCGTACGTTGCCGGAGAGGCGATCTTAACGCCGGGCACGGAAGAAAGGAAGCAGAGGTCATAAATGCCCTGGTGCGACTCGCCATCTTCGCCCACGATGCCGGAACGGTCCAACATGACCGTTACGTCCAAATTGTCGAGCGCTACGTCATACAAAAGTTGATCGTACGCCCGTTGCAAGAAGGTGGAATAGATCGCCACGTAAGGCTTATAGCCCGCCCGCGCAAGCGAAGCCGCCACGGTAAGCGCCGTGCTTTCCGCAATACCAACGTCAATAAAACTTTCGGGATATTTTTCAATAAAACGACTGAGTCCCGTTCCTATTGCCATCGCCGCGGCGATCGCAACGATCTTGTCGTCCTTTTCACGCAGTTTGATGAGTTCCTCGCCAAAGACGGCGCCAAAGCCCTCTCCGCTCTTTTCTCCACGCGGAGAAATGCCGTGCAATTTCAACGGGTTGTTTTCCGCAAGGATAAAACCCTTACCCTTGCTCGTTACCGTATGGACGACGACGGACTTTTCAGACTCCTTTGCAAGAGAAAGCGCCTTGGTCAAAGCGGCAACGTCGTGCCCGTCCACCGGCCCGATATAATCCAACTCGTACATCGCAAAGGGGCTGTTATCCCCCCGTTTTACCTTGCCATCGTACGGCAAAGCGCGCAAACGCGCCAAATACTCGGGAATACTGCCCACGCCCGAAGAAATGGAATAAGTGTTATCGTTGATAACGATGATCTGCTTGCCGCAAGAGGAAACGAGGTTCAACCCCTCGGCGGTCTCCCCGTTGACCATCACGCCGTCACCGACGACGGAAATTACTTGATAATCCTCTTTGGAAAGGGATCGCGCCATGCAGTAGCCG
Organism: Clostridia bacterium; assembly: GCA_017615495.1. GTDB lineage: Bacteria > Bacillota > Clostridia > Christensenellales > CAG-1252 > CAG-1252. Next base: position 2,592 of record JAGAAA010000114.1, on the reverse strand, counting down.
CATCCTGCTGAAACGGCGTTGCCAGCATGCCCGCCGGTAAAATGGTCGTATTTGCTTTCGGACGGAAGCGGAAACCCGCTGATGCCACGGAAGGTGCGAAGGCTGTCAAACGCGTCGTTTCTGCCCGTAAGGATCTTGTACGCATACGCCTGATGCCCCACGTCGAAAACGATCTTATCTTTCTCTACGTCAAAAACGTTCAAAAGCGAAACGATGAGCTCCACCGCGCCGAGAGACGCGCCGATGTGCCCGCCGTTTTGAATGGTAACTTCGATGATCCTTTGACGAACTTCTTCGGAGAGCGCTTTAAGCGCGTCTAAAGAAAGCTTCTTTACGTCACTTGGAAGGTTTAATTTTTTTAGAAGCATTCCTTTTCTCCTTTTTGTTCTCTTTTATAAAAAACGCCAAAAACCGCGCCGTGAGCATCACCATTTCCTTGGAATTGCGAATGGCGATGGTCTTTTCGATGGCTTTGCCGCCCACCGTGATCGCCGCGATCAAAGCGCTTGCGATGATGGAGATCAAAAGTTGTTGCGAGCCGGCGCCGGAATACGACACGATGCGCAATACGATAGCCGCCGAGCACGCGCCGGAAACGACGCCGCAAATATCACCGATGACGTCGCAACAAATGCTGCTCACCTTCTCGGAGTTTTGCACCAAGCGGATGGCGATGCGACTGCCGGGAATGCGTTTGGATGCCATAGCGGTAAGAGGTTTGATGTCACAGTTGGTTGCGGCAACGCCGATGCCGTCGAAAATAATGCTGATAAGCACCAAAAGAATGCAGATCAAAAGCGCCACGACAAGGTTGCTCTTGCTGGAAACGATCTCGGTGGAAAAACTAAAAAAAGCCGAGAGGACGAGGGTGATGATCGTCACTTTCAGCGGCCATAAATTGCGTTTTTGTCCTTTTTTCCTTGGATGATCCTTTTGTTGCGGCTCCTCGATGAGATCGGGCTCCTTGTGCTGTTCGTCCACTTAACAACTCCTTTTATATCGGTGGTAGCAATGCAAGTAAACCTTGCGCCATAGGTCCAGTAGGATTTCCCCATGCGAAACGCGCCGTCGCCGAACGCGCAGTTTCCTTTTGATCCGCACGGCGGGGGTCTCCCCACACGCAACTGAATCACCACTAAGGTCGCACTATAATCCTTACATTGCTAATACAGTCTAGAAGATTTCCTTAACAGACCACATACGACTTATCCTCTTTTGCAATTTAAGTTTCATGGGCAATCACCGGTTTGCGCCTGCCGGCGCAAACGGTGTGGTTCCCAATCCGCCTATTTCACTCAAGGCAGGCTACGCTGCACACAGCTTGATACCGCATTACAGGTTTAATCCTGCACAGTGCCCAGTAAACGACCACCATTGCAGGTCTCCACGAAAGGTGGGTCGGCTTCCGTATGCCGTTACGAAACGCCCACGATTCTTAACTCCCAGCATCGACCCGAATTTGGGCAAAACGAGCCAACACAAGAAACTTCATCGATGTGCCCTACGGCGTTATTTTAACCACGCCCTCATACGTATGTGTTCTGACTAGAATACTGCACCACCGTACAATTATATTATCATATATTTTTTAAAATTACAAGAGAAATGCCCCGCATGCGATCGTCGGGGCACTTCGATCCGTACAAAACGCGTTATTCCGCCTTGGGTGGGTTGTCCGATGTGGGCTTTTCCTCTTTGGGGAACGTCAGTAAGTAATTGATCAACGCCACGAGGTTTTCGCTGTTTTTTAGGTCTTTGACGGTGTCGACGGCTACGTCGCGGTCAAGCTCCACAAATTCCTTTGCCGCTTCGGGCGAAATGGTGGAAAGCATCGTCAAGCACGGCTTCTTTTCCTTTTCATCCACGCCCTTCTGGTCCTGCGTGAGGTCGTCGAGGTCATCCTTTAATTGGAAGGCTACGCCGAGGTAATTGCCGCATTTCAAAAGCGCGGTGATCTCCTCTTCAGTTAGCCCTGCCGCAAACGCGCCCGCGCCAAGCGCCGCTTGGAACAAAGCGCCCGTCTTGCCCGAGTACATGTTGATGAAATCTTCGCGCTTAAACTGCTTTTTGACCTCTTCGTCAATGTCGTAACTTTGCCCGCCAAGCATGCCCATATAACCGGCGCGCACCATAATGCAACTGATGGCGGTGATGTAGCCGCCCACGTTCTTTGCCTTGACGGCGTTGCCGAGCATATACTCGTAAGCGTAGTTCAAAAGCGCGTCGCCGGCAAGCACGCCCATCGCCTCGCCGTATACGGCGTGCGTGGACTTGCGCCCGCGCCTGAAATCGTCGTCGTCCATGCAAGGAAGATCGTCATGCACTAAGGAATAGCTATGTACGAGCTCGACGCCCATCATCAATGGAAAGACGTCCTCATAGGTGAGCCCGCCCATTTCCGCCGCGACGAGCACCAAGAAGGGACGGAGCCTTTTGCCCCCGCCCAGCACAGCGTAACGCATGGTGGAAACGAGAGCCCCGCCGCGGAGCGCGTTCATCTCTTTTTCAAGGTCGGCGTTGAATTTTTCGGCAAACTTCTTCAGTACTTCTTCAATCATCGCCCTCTACCTCAAACGTGGTTTCGGCAAGTTT
>JAGAAA010000113.1 GCA_017615495.1 Clostridia bacterium | reverse complement strand
TTGCGGCGAAAAGGGCGAATGGACTCCCGCCGACAAGGATGAAATGATGAAGGAGATCGAAGATGCCGCCGCCGACAAGGACTCGGTGGGCGGAGGAATCGAATGCGCCGTGCTCGGACTCGCGGGCGGGATCGGCGGAGGTTCTTTCGGCTCGCTCGAAGGGAAGATCTCCTCCCTCCTCTATCTCATCCCCGCGGTGAAAGCGGTGGAATTCGGCGCGGGCACGACCCTCGCTTCGATGCGCGGTTCGGTCGCGAACGATCCTCTGCGCGCGGAAAACGGGAAAATCGTCTTCACGAAAAACGACGCGGGCGGCATCGGCGGCGGTGCGTTCGGCTCGCTCGAGGGCAAGATCGCCTCTCTCGCTTATTTGATCCCCGCGGTCAAAGGGGTGGAATTCGGCGCGGGCTTTGCGCTTGCCGAGATGTTGGGGTCCGAAGCAAACGACCCCTTGCGCGTTGAGGACGGCAAGATCGTATTTTTGGAAAACGACGCGGGCGGCGTCAACGGCGGGCTGACCAACGGCAACGTCGTAACGCTTGCCGTAGCCGTTCGTCCCACCCCCTCTATCGGCAAAAAACAACTTTCCGTCGACCTTGTAAAAGGGGAAAACGTTGAAATCGAGATCAAAGGCAGGCACGACGCCTGCATCGTACCGCGCGCCGTCCCCGTGGTGGAAGCGGCGGTGGCCATCGCCCTAATGGACGCTATCGAGGAGGAATAAAATGAGCGAGCTTGACGTACTCAGAAAGGATATCGACAGATTGGATAAGGAGATCGGGGAGCTTTTGCTTTCTCGCTTTGCCGTGGTCAAGGAGATCGGCGAGGTCAAAAAACGCGACAACCTTCCCATCACCAACGCAAGTAGGGAAGAGGAAGTCATCGCCAAGGTGCGCTCCCTTGCGCTGGACCCCTCCGAAAAGGACGCTTTGGAAACGGCTTATAGGGCGATCATCTCCGCATCCAAAAACTTGGAAAAATAAAAATTTTTATTTGATTTTGCGCGGATGGTTTTTTATCTTTGATAAATTCGCTTGTAACCCGCGCCGGCAAAGTTGTATAATTCAAATAACTTTTATTGACAAAGGAGTGCAATGTATGGCAACTGTATTACAGTTTGGCGAAGGCAATTTCATCCGTAGTTTTATCGACTATTTGATCCAACTCAGGCAAGATAAGTACGGCGACGGCGAGAGCGTGGTGCTCGTCACCCCCATCGACAACCCGTATTGGGAAAATTTCAGAAAGCAGGATTGCAACTATCACACTTGCGTTTGCGGCAAGGTGGACGGCAAGGCGGTCAAGGAATATACCTACGTGACCGTGGTCAAAGATTGCGTCAACCCGTACCGCGAGTACGATCGCTACGTGGAAGCGTATATGGACCCCGAACTTAAGGTGATCATCAGCAACACCACCGAAGCGGGCATCGCTTTCAACGCGGCGGACAAGTTTGAAGACCTCGGCACCTTCCCCGCAAAGATCACCAAGATCCTCTACGCTCGCTATAAGAAATACGGCGAAGCGGGCAGGGTGGAGCTTCTTCCCTTGGAGCTTATTGAAAAGAACGGCGAGACCTTGAAGGCTTACGTTTTGAAGTATGCCGAAATGTGGGGCTTGGAAGCGGGCTTTATCGACTTCGTAAAGGGCATCAAGGTTTACAACAGCTTGGTGGATAAGATCGTCCCCGGCTTCCCCAGAGGTCACGAACAAGAGCACTTTGACGCCATCGGCGGCGAGGATAAGCTTTTGACTGTCGGCGAAGCGTTCCTCTCCTTGGTCATCGAAGGGGATGACAGCCTCAAAGAGAAGCTTCCCTTCCTCAAGGACCCGCGCGTCAAGTTTACCAGCGACGTAAAACCCTATCGTGAAAGAAAGGTCAAGATCTTAAACGGTTTGCACACCGCGCTCGCTCCGATCTCCATGCTTTGCGGCGTGGGCATCGTCAGGGACGCCATCTTGGACAAGGATCTCTTCGCTTATGCGGACGCTCTTGCCAACGTGGAGATCATCCCCACCATCAAGATGGACAAGGAACTTTTGATGCAGTTTAAGAGGGACGTTTTGGAGCGCTTCTCCAACCCCTACATCGACCACCTCTTCTCCTCCATCATCCTGAACAGCGTTTCCAAGTGGAAGACGAGGCTTCTTCCCTCCTTCCTCGCTTGCGATAAGAACAACCGCAAGCATATGCTCTTTGCGCTTGCCGCTTTGTTCTGCTTGTACGACAGCAAGGATTTCGCCATCAACGACGGCGACGACGTCAAGGCGTTCTTCGCGGAGGACCTCGCCACCGATAAGAAGTTCGAGGCGTTTATCCGCAATCAAAGCTTCTGGGGGATGGACCTTGAAGAAGCGGAAGGCGTTTACACCGCCGCCGTGGGTTACGTCCACGCCATCAAGGACGGCAAAGTGCGCGAAACGTTGAAGACGTTATGAGCGAATTGATCATTTTAAACAACAGAGATAACGTAGGCGTTTTGAAGGCGCCGCAAGGCGACGTGCCCGCCGGGCACAAGATCGCCCTCGCGGACATCAAAAAGGGTGAAAAAGTCATCAAATACGGCTACCCCATCGGCGTCGCCACCCAAGACATCAAAAAGGGTGACTTCGTGCACACGCACAATCTTGCGAGCGCATTGACTGCCGAAGCGTTGACCTACGTTTACGAAAAAAAGTTGCATCCTCTTCCCGTTAAGCCCCAAAGGGACAGCGTTTGGGCGTACAAGAGGGAAGTGGGCGCCGGCGCGAGAAACGAACTTTATATCGTGCCGACGGTAGGTTGCATCGCCGCGAGCGCGGAAAACGTCGCGCGTCGTTTTAAGGAACTCCACAAAGACGATATGAAAGTGGATGACGTGGTGGTTTTGACGCACCGCGTCGGCTGCTCCGAACTTGGGGACGACCTCACCCGCACCAAAAACATCTTAGTCAATCTTTCCAAAAACGCAAACGTCGGCGGCGTTTTGTTCCTCGGCCTCGGCTGTGAAGAAAACAGAATGGAAGGCATCCGCGAGATCGTGAAGGAAAGTGACCGCGTGCGTTTTCTCGTCGCGCAGGAAGTTTCGGACGACGAAGGGGAAGCTCTTCGCTTGTTGGAAGAGCTTTACGCCGTGGCGTCCAAAGATAAGCGCACCCTCGTGCCCCTTTCCGAAGTGACGGTGGGCGTGAAGTGCGGCGGCAGCGACGGCTTCTCGGGCATTACGGCAAACTACCTGATCGGTCGCGTGGCGGACCTTTTGGAAGCCTGCGGCGCGACGGTGGTCCTTGCGGAAACTCCCGAAGTTTTCGGCGCGGAACAAACGCTGATGGAGCGCGCGAAGGATAAAAAAGTGTTTGAAGACATCGCCGCCCTCGTGAATAAGTGGAAAACTTTTTACGGTTCGCACGGCGTAAACGTTTACGAAAACCCCTCGCCGGGCAACAAAGCCGGCGGCATCACCACCTTGGAGGAAAAATCCTTGGGGTGCGTTCAAAAGTCGGGTAGCGGCGAAGTTAAGCAAGTGCTTTCCGAGTTGGATCGCGTGACGGAGCGTGGTCTTAACGTCATTGAAAGCCCGGGCAACGACATTATCGCTTGCACGACGCTTGCCGCAACGGGCGCAAGCGCGATCATGTTTTCCACCGGCCGCGGCACGCCGCTCGGCAGCGTGGTGCCCACCTTGAAGATCGCCTCCAACAGTCCTCTTGCCGCAAAAAAGAGCGGTTGGATCGATTTTGACGCGGGAAGAATGCTTTCTTCCGACGTGGACGAAATGGTTACGGAGCTTTATAACTTGTTGCTTGACGTGTTTGAAGGCAAAAAGACGGGCAACGAAACGCGCGGCGACAAACAGATCGCAATTTTGAAAACGGGCGTAACGCTTTAAAGCGTTCGCTCTTTTTTATCGGGGGTCCCTCTGAAAATGGAAAACATGCACGACGGGCACAGAACACGCCTCAGAAACCGCGTTGAAAAATACGGTTTGGAAAGCTTGGAAGATCATGAGAAGCTGGAATACCTTCTCTTTTCTTTCGTGCCTCGCCGTGACACCAATCCCATCGCGCACGAGTTGCTTTCTTCTTTCGGCTCGTTGCAAGGCGTTTTGGACGCCGCGCCGGAGCAACTTGCTTCCGTCAAGGGAATGACCGAGAACGCGGCGCTGTTTTTACATTCGCTTCCCGACGTGTTCGCCGCCTATTCGCTTTCAAAACGCGGGTCGAAATTGGACGGCATTCTCCCTTGCGCCGAGTATTTAATGGCGCGGATCGGCAGGAAAAACGACGAACACTTTTTGACGATGTATTTGGATGACGGATGCCGTCTTATCACTACGGAGGAGATCACTTCGGGCAAAAACAGGTCGGTCGTGGTCAACCGTGACAAGATCGTTGCGGGCGCCGTAAAGAGCAAGGCGAAGTACGTCGTTTTGGGGCACAATCATCCCAACGGCACCATCGAGCCTTCCACTGCGGACGTGGACGCCACCAACCGCATCGTGCAAGCGCTTGGCGTGATCAACGTCACGCTCGGCGACCACATCATCGTTTCGGATGGGGAATATTACAGCATGAAACTGCACGGGGACATCGTTGACCCCGTGGATCTCAGCGGCTCGGTCTATCAATTCGCCGAAAGTTTGGTGCGCCGCGAAAACGATATCAATCGTTTGCGTTCGTTAAAGAATCAAAAGTAATTATAGGAATTTTTTCAAAGCTTCCACGCTTCCCGAAAAGAAAGAGAGGATATCCGACGCGATGCGCGCGGTCTCGTCGCTGACCGAAATCACGTTGTCGTTTAAACAGCGCGTAAGATCGGTGATGCCCATATTGGTACCCTTGATCAGTTTTTCCGCGATGTTGCTGTTGCTTTTGTCGCCGAAGATGGAAAGTTTTACCATTTTCTTTTGCCACTTTTGCTTGAAAGAACCGTAGATCTCGGGCTCAACGTCCAATTCTTTCATTCTGCAACTGACCCGCTCGGACAGGGCGGCGTATTCGCCCATTTGTTGCTTGACGTAGGCGTTGAGTTCGCCCACCGCAACTTTTTCCACAACGTCCAAGGACTGCATGCCGAGCAATACCGACTTCATGCATTCGTTCAAAAGTTCCGCTTCGTTTTCCGCAAAGACGCGTTTGGTCCTGTTTTCCGCAATCGCTTCCATACTATCCTCCCTTTTACGGGTAGTATGGGCAGGGAAAGAGATTTTTAGACGTAAAAAAAAGCGGCTTGCGCCGCAAAGATCCGAGTTTAACGGAAGAGGTCGATCAAAGCCACCGTCACCAAGCGACGCATCTCGTCGTAATCGATGTAATCGTGATGGTCGTAAACTTCTTCGTGCGCAAAGGACTGCACGAAGCTGATGGCGGTGTGCACCTTTTCGTAGAGGTGCAGGGAAGGGTAACCGAGGGCGACAAGCTTTTTTGAAAGCGTCTGCGTGACTTCCTGCTCCAGTTCGGAGAAGCGCTCCAGCACCAATTCGTCTTGGGTGGAAAGAGAGTGCAAAGTGTTGTGCATCTCCTTGTTGTCGCGGTGCGCTTGCACGCCGCGGTCGATGGCAAGAGGGATGATCTTTTCAAAGTCAAGCTCGGTCACGTCGTCCAAAAGCGCCAAGATGGGGGTGAAGACGGCGTGGATGTAAATATCCAACGCTTCGAGAAGAATGTCGCGCTTGTCGTGGAAGTAACCGTAAACGATGCCGGTGGAAACGCCGGCGGCTTTTGCGATCTCCGCCGTGTTGGTGCAAAAATACCCTTTTTCGGCAAAAAGATCGTAGCCTGCTTTTATGATGCGCTCCTTTTTTTCGATAGAACGCTTTTGTTTGGGTTCTCTGACAACATCAGCCATACGTCTATTATACTCAACGGGGAGCAAAATGTAAATAGGAAAAAGAATTTCGCGAGAGAGCGTTTGGCGGGAGTTCCTTTAAAAAACGGCTTTTTCGACAAACGCGGCGGTTTTTCGTTTTCATCAAGGAAGTAAAATGCCGGTATGAAAAGACGGTTTTTTCGTATGGTGTTCTCCTTTTCGGCGTGCTTTGCGCTGACGGTCTTTCTTTCCGCGGCGACCTTTTCGCCGGGGCTTTCTCCTTTCTACAGCGGGGCGTATTTGCCAATGCTGTCGCTTGGCGGAAACTGCTTTGCGATTTCTGCGGCGTACGTTCTCGCCCGCTTCGCGTGGGGAAGGAGTTGGCGAGTTCTCGCGCAAGCGGCGCTGCTTGTTTTCGGCGCGAGCGTGCCGCAGGCAGTCGGCTTGATCAGGCGAAAAAGGACTCATCCGTTTTATACGGTGATCTCCGCCTTTTTTGCGGAATTGCCAACGATGGCGTTTTTGCCCGTTCAGGGGTGGGTGCTCTTGCTTGCAAACGGCGCGCTTTCTGCGTTGTTCTCTTTTTTGTTGTTGCCGGGGCTGTCCAAACTCAAAAAGGGCACTCTTTTGTTTGGAGAATGGGAATTTTGGGTCGCGGGACTCGTCTGCTTCGCGCTGGGCGCGGGGTCGTACGAGGTGTCGTACTTTGGCGTTTCGCCTTACTATTTGTTGCTTTCCTTTTTGTTGCCGACGTCGCTGTTTTTGCTTTCGACGGGGGCGTTGCCGCTGGTGTTTGCCATTGGGGCTACCGCCGTATCGGGGGAAGTTTCGCCCGTCGTGGCAGCGGCGATCGCCTGCGTGCTTTGCGAGGCGCTCAAGGGGAAGAAGGCGCTTTGCGCCTTTTCGCTTTTGGCGGCGGAAGGAGCGGTCTTTTTGTTGTTTCCGGGAGCGTTTTCACCCCTCAATTTCCTATTCTTGTTTTCGGGCGGGTTCGTTTGCGCCTTTTTGCCCGGCGAGTTTTATCGCAAGGGCGCCGCGATGCTTGGACGGGGAGAGAAAACTTCTCCCTACGCTCTCGTAAATAAAACGAGGCTTGAGATCGTCGGAAAACTCGGGTTTATCGGCGAAGCGCTCCGGAAAACTTCCGAAACCCTCTTCGAACTCGGTGGAGGCGACGGGGAAGAGCAAGCGGCGGAGCGCCTTTCCGAAGAGTTCGCTTCCTCTCTTTGCGTGGGATGCAAAAACTTGCGCGATTGTTTGGCTCAAGGGGGCGGAAGCACCGCGTCGCTGTTTCAAGGGGCGATCGCCCGCGCCCTCAAAAACGGCAAAGCTACCATCTGCGATCTGCCGGCGTATCTCAACGGAAATTGTCACAAAGCCAAGGCGTTTTTGGACGCCCTCAACGAAGCGACGGACATTTACCGCGAGGAAAAAGCGCGATGCGCCCTTCGCAACGAAACGCGGGAGAAGCTTGCGGGGGAAGCGGAAGGGATCGCCGCGGTATTGGACGTTCTCCGGCGGGACCTCCGGCGGACGGTCTCCTTTGACGGAAAAAGAGAAAAGCGGGTCTTGGCGGAACTTCGACGGGCGGGCGTCCTTTCTTACGACGCGATGGTAGCGGAAGAAGAGGGCGTCGCTGCGGTGACCGTCACTTTGGAAGAGGAGCGGGCAAAGGAAGAGCGAGTTCTCCAAGCGGTCTCTCGCGCGATGGAAACGCCCCTGCTTCTCGAAGGGATCACGCGGCTCGGCGCCGGCACGGCGGCGGCAAGTTTTCGTTCCGCGCCTCCCTTTGACGCCATCGTCGGGCAAGCGGTGCGCATCAAGGAAGGCAGCGAAGCGTGCGGCGACACCAAAAGCGTGACTCGATTAAACGGCGATAGGATCATGATCGCCCTTTCGGACGGGATGGGCAGCGGGGAGGAAGCCAACCGCGGTAGCGCGGCGGCGATCTCCCTCGTGGAAAACTTTTACCGTACCGGCGTGGAGGAAAAAACCGTTTTGCCCCTCATCAATCACCTTTTGACGATGCGCAACGACGGCTCCTTCCAAACCTTGGATATGTGCGTCGTGGACCTAAGGACGGCGGAAGCGGATTTCATCAAACTTTCCGCTCCCGAATCGGTGATCAAGCGGAAATGCGGCAGCGAGATCGTGGAGGGTGGGGCGCTCCCCCTCGGCATCCTCAGGGAGATCAAGCCCAGCGTTTCAAGGAAAAAACTCGGGTCGGGCGACGTGGTGGTGCTGGCTACCGACGGCGTCACCGACGCCATCGGCGCGGACGGGATGATGCGGGTGGTGGAAAGCGGCAGAACGAACAACCCGCAAACCATTGCGGACAACGTGGTCAGGGACGCTTCTTACGTTTCGCAGGCGGATGATCAAACCGTCGTAGCGCTCCGGTTGTTTCGACGCGTCGGATAGCCTCTAACGCGCGCGAGCACCCACCCCGCGAAAAATTGCGTAAAATAGTTGTGTTTTTGTTTTTGGTATGATAGAATGATAAAACGATTATCGATTAGGAGTGAAACTCATGTTGGGATTTTTGTTAAGTGCAATTGATAGTGACGCAAGGCGCGTCGTATCGGAAGTGATGATCATTTTGATGACCGTGATCTCTATCGCGATCATTGTTATCGTCATGATGCAGGAAGGCGAGACGGGCGGCGTATCCGCTATCTCCGGTGGCAGCAGCGACACCTTCTACGGCAAGAATAAGGGACGCAGCAAGGAGCAGATCTTGAAGCGTTTGACCCTCATCCTCGGCGCAGTCATGTTGGTGCTCTCCGTGATCTTCTTCATCGTAAAGCCCACTGCGGCGGCATAAGTGCACGGCAATATCAAAGGACAGGGGGCAAGCGTTGCCCCCGTTTTTTTAGGAAAATGGAAGGGATCAAAGTTATCGCAACCAATAAAAAAGCCTATCACGACTATTTTATCGACGAAACTTACGAGGCGGGCGTCGTCCTCGTGGGAAGCGAGGTCAAGAGCGTGCGCGGCGGTAAGGTGAGTTTTGCCGATAGCTTCGTTTCCATCAAGGACGGCAAGGTCCTTTTGGAAAACTTCCACATCGCCCCTTACGAAAAGGGCAGTTACTTCAACTTGGAAAGCAGGCGTGACCGCGCTTTGCTCCTCAACAGGCGTGAGATCGATAAACTTCGCGCCGCGGTGGAACGCAAGGGATATACCATCGTCGCCACCAAGATCTACTTCAAGCATTCTTTGGTCAAGTTTGAGATCGGGCTTGCGCGAGGTAAACACAATTACGACAAGCGCCAAGCGCTAAAAGAAAAACAACTCGACCGCGAGGCCGAAAGAGCAAAATAAGGAGGACATCATGAAAAAAGAAAGCATCTGTTTGCACGGCGGTTACAAACCCAAGACGGGCGAAGCCAACGTCATACCCATCTATCAAAGCACCACTTATGCGTACGACACCCCGGAGGAAATGGCGCACCTTTTCGACGTGCCCAAGGACGGACACATCTACACCCGCATTTCCAACCCGACCACCGCGGCTTTTGAAGAAAAGCTCGCCTTGCTTGAGGGTGGCGTGGCTTCCATGATGACTTCTTCCGGTCAGGCGGCAACGCTCGTGACCGTTTTGACCGTCGCAAGCGCGGGGGACAACATCATCGCATTCCCCACCCTTTATGGCGGCACCTTCAACCTCTTGAAGGTCACCCTTGCCAAGATGGGCATTGAATGCCGCTTTATCAAGCCGGGCATGACCGATAAGGAGATCGAAGGGCTCATCGACGACCGCACCAAATTGATGTTTGGCGAGACCGTCGCCAACCCTGCGATGGTCGTGTTTGATTTTGATCGTTATTCGGCGATCTGCAAAAAGCACGGTCTTTTGCTTGCGGTGGACAACACCCTCGCGACGCCGGTTTTGGTCACCCCCTTCAAGTACGGCGTAAACGTCGTGGTGCACAGCACCACCAAGTACTTGGACGGCCACGCGGTAGCAGTGGGCGGTATGATCGTGGACGGCGGTAACTTTGAGTTCCGTAACAACCCCCGTTATACCGACTTCGTCACTCCGGACGAAAGCTATCACGGCACCGTTTACGTTGACGAAGGCGGCCCTGCGGCATTCGCACTCAAGGCAAGAATGCAATATATGCGCGATATCGGCGTCAGCCCCTCCCCCTTCAACGCTTTCCTCGCTAACCTCGGCACCGAAACGTTGCACCTTCGTATGAAGCAACATAGCGCCAACGCTTTGGAGATCGCAAAGAAGCTTAAGGCAAACCCGCACGTTTCGTGGGTCAGGTACTGCGGCTTGGAGGACGACCCCAATTACCCGCTTGCCAAAAAGTACTTCGAGGGCGGCTTTGGCGGCATGGTCTGCTTTGGCGTCAAAGGCGGCAGGGCAAAGGCGGCGGACTTTATCCGCAACCTCAAGATGATCCGTCAACTTACCCACATCGCGGACAGCCGCACCTGCGTGTTGCATCCGGCGTCCACCACCCATCGTCAGCTTTCCGATAAGGAACTGATCGATTGCGGCATCAGCGAAGATTTCATCCGCCTTTCCGTCGGCTTGGAAAACGCGGAGGACATCTACGCGGATATCGAGCAGTCGCTCGCAAAATAAGGAGAAAACATGCCTATCGTCATCCCCAAGGCGTTACCCGCCTATAAGATCCTGTCGGAGGAAAACATCTTCGTCATGGGGTCCGTCCGCGCCGAAACGCAGGACATCCGCCCCATTGAGCTTGCCATCGTTAACTTGATGCCCACGAAGATCGAGACCGAAACGCAACTGTTGCGCTTGATCTCCAATTCCCCCTTGCAGGTAAAAGTCACGTTGATCAAAACGGACAGCTACACCCCCACGCACGTGTCGGGCGAGCATCTTTCGCGCTTCTACAAAAACTTTGACGAAGTGCGCGAAAGACGTTTTGACGGCTTGATTATCACGGGCGCGCCGGTGGAGACCTTGGAGTTTGAAGAGGTCAAGTATTGGAAGGAACTCACCGAGATCATGGACTGGGCGGAAAAGGCAGTTACCTCCACCCTCTTCATCTGTTGGGGCGCGCAAGCGGGGCTTTACTACCACTACGGCATCAAAAAGCACCTGTTGCCCAAAAAGCTGTTTGGTATTTACAAAAACAGCGCGGTCAACCCCTACGATCCGCTCCTCAAGGGCATGGACGACGTTTTCAACATTCCGATGAGCCGTCATACCGAGATCGATCAGGCGGCGGCGCAAGCCGTACCCGAGCTTGAGATCTTGGCGCGCGGCAAGGAATGCGGCATTTCCATTTTGAAAAGCCGCGACGACAAAAAGATATTTTTGACCGGGCATTCCGAGTACGACCGCGACACCTTGTACAAAGAGTACACGCGCGATCTTGACAAAGGAGAGCCCATCGAGCCGCCGGTAAATTACTTTACCGAACGCGGCGACGCCGTAAACGTAAGTTGGAAGAGCGCGGCAAACCTGATCTTCTACAACTGGCTCAACTATTACGTTTACCAAGTGACCCCGTATGACATCGAATCTTAAGGGAGCGGTGGTCGTCAACGCGTATTGGCGAGGCGGCGACGACGGCGCAAAAAACATTGCCCGCGCCCTTCGCGGTTTGGGCGCTACGGTCGACCTCCTCAAAGCGAGCGAGATCGACCTTGGCGTCGGCGAAGGACTGACGGGCTCTTTTTGTTACGACTTCGTCGTCTTTTTGGACAAAGACGACCATCTTGCCCGTCTTTTGGAAAGATCGGGCGCCCGTTTGTTCAACAGCGCGGAGAGCATCCGATTGGCGGATGACAAGATGCTCACGCACATTGCGCTTTTGCCCTTGCCGCAACCCGAAACCATTTCTTCACCGCTGTTTTTTGCGGGCGAAGACGACCCCTCTTTTTTGGACTACGTGGAACAAAAGCTCGGCTATCCCATCGTCGTCAAAAAGTGCTTCGGCGCTTTCGGACGGGAGGTTTACCTTGCGAAAAACAGGGCGGAACTAAACGATTTTCGCGCGCGTTTTTTGAAGGAGCCGCATCTTTATCAAAAGTACGTTGAATGCGGCGCCGCCGATTACCGCGTGATCACCATCGGCGGAAAAGCCGTGGCGGCAATGAAACGGCAAGCCACCGAGCAGGGCGAATTCCGCGCCAACGCCGCGCTGGGCGGCAAGGGTGAAAAGGTGGAACTCACCGAGGAACTTCGCGCCCTTGCGGAAAAAGCGTCTGCGCTTTTGGGCTTGGAATACGCCGGCGTGGACCTCTTGTGGGACGGCGAAAAGTTCCTCGTCACCGAGGTCAATTCCAACGCGCATTTTGCTTTGATCACCGAAGTTACCGGCGTGCCCATCGCCGAACTTTACGCAAAACACATCTTGTCCGAAATGGCAAAAGGAGGAAGAGGATGAACGAGAAGGAATTCACGCCTGCCGAAATGGAAGTCACCGATTATACCGATCCGCAATGCCCTTTCTGCGTGGATGCTTACAAGAAGGACAACGTAAAACCCATCGACGCGCAGCGTGTGATCGCAAAGCTGGACGAGTACCTCGGTCACAACGATTACGCAGGGGCGGAGCGCCACCTCAAATATTGGGAAGAGGAGGCAAAGCAAGGCAACGACCTTCGCGGCGAGTTTACCATCGCGGAAGAATTGATGGGACTTTACCGCAAACTCGGCAGGCGCGAGGAAGCCATCTCTTATGCCGAAAAGGCGGTGCGTTATATTGACCTCAACGATCTGTCGGGCAGCGTCAGCGCCGCTACGGCAATGCTCAACGCCGCCACCGTCTATAAGGCTTTTGGGCAGGCGGAGAAGGGCATCCCTCTTTTTGAAAAAGCGCAGGCGATCTACGAGCAAAAGCTCCCGCCCGAAGATAGCCGCCTTGCCGGTCTTTACAACAACTTCGCCTTAGCGCTTGTGGACCTCAGTCGCTTTGACGAAGCGCGCGCTTTGTACCAAAAAGCCTTGGACATCGTGTTGAAGCAGGAGGGCAACGAGCCCGAAGCCGCCATCACTTTTTTGAACCTTGCTTCCCTTGCGGAACGAGAGTTCGGCTTGGAAAAAGCGGAAAAGGAGATCGAAGGGCATTTGGAACACGCAGAATACCTGCTCAAAAAGCCGGGGCTTCGCAAGGACGGCAATTATGCCTTCGTGGCGGAAAAGTGCGCCCCCGTCTTTGGTTATTACGGTTGGTTTGGCGTGGAAGCGGAGCTCAAAGCGGAAGCGGAGAGGATCTACGGAGGTAAAGAATGAAAGGGCTTGCCATTGCGGAAAAGTATTATGAAGAGTACGGCGCGCCGATGCTCCACGAGGAATTTCCGGAACTGGAGGGGATCGTCGCGGTGGGGCTTTGCGGTAGCGGTTCGGAGTGCATGGGGTATGACGATGAGTTTTCAAAAGACCATGATTTTGAGCCCGGCTTCATCCTCTTTCTGCCGCCCGAAGAGGTGGTGGACCGTCGCCTTGCCTTCCGTTTGGAACGCGCCTACGATAAGCTCCCCGACGAGTTTATGGGCTTAAAGCGCAACAAGGACGTTTCGTACGATACCGGCAGGCACGGCGTGGTGCGCGCGGCGGACTTCTTCCGCG